>NZ_JBHYMS010000034.1:0-44629 GCF_042743185.1 Inquilinus sp. NPDC058860
ACAAGCTCAAGCACTTCCGCCGCTTCGCCACACGATACGACCGACGCGCCGCTCACTACATGGCCTTCATCCATCTCGCCGCCGTCATCCTCTGGTTGCGCTGAATGTCGATTCGTCCTAGTTCTTGGGCGCCAGCGCGGCCAGGTCGGTGCCGTTGACCAGGATCTTGCCGGCGTCGTCGACGACGATGTCGTAGTCCCGCGCCGGGCGGCCGTCATCGGTGGTGACCTGGCGGCCCATCACCTGCGCCATGGTCAGCCCGGCCGCCGCCTGGGCGCCGTCGGGCAGCCCCTGGACGAACTTGATCAGCCCGTCGAGATTGGTGATGCGGAGATCGAGATCGGCGGTCACGCCATGCGCGGCCGCATCCTTGCCCTGCACCGAGCCGCCGAGGTCGATCGCCGCTTCGGGAGCGGTGATCTTGAAGCTGGTGACGTCGAGCCGGCTGGCGGCCTTCCGGAGGATGCCGCCGATCTCCATCATGGCCTGCGCGATCTGCTGCTGCGCCTGCTCCGGCTTCTCGACCTGGATCGCCGAGGCCTCCATGACCTTCATGTAGGCGGTCCCGACCTCCGCCCAGGGAATGCCGCTGGCGTCCAGCCGGATCGTCGCGTCGGTCGGGATCCATTCGGCGAAGGGCTGCTTCGGCGCCAGCGTCAGGCCGGCCATCCCGATCTCCATCATGCCGGTCCCCTTCGGGGTGGCCGCGCCGTCATAGCCTTCGCCGAGGCGCAGCCGGTCGACCGTCACCTGGATCTCCGGCGCCTTGACCCGCAGATCGGTGATCGTCCCCGCGAACTGGCCGCCGGTGCCGTAGGCCGCCATCATGCGCTTCATCGGCTCCATCAGCTTCTGCATCAGCTCGGCCTGCGCCGCCGTGGTCTGCTTCGGATCGGCCGAGGACTGCGCGGACGGGACGATCGCCTCGATCATCTCGGCATAGACGTCGAGGACCTCGCCGGTGGTGGCCATCACCTGCCGGACATCCATGCCGTCCATGGTGGCGTCATAGACGGCGTGGCCGAGGGTGAAGCGCTCGACGCCCTTGTCGTCCACGACGCTGAGGCCGCTGGCCTCCATCTTGAAGGCGACGTCGTGCCGGGCCGGGTCGGCGGCCGGCCGGACCTGGCTGGTGCCGGACAGGGTGTCGATCGTGACCTTGACGGGTTCGCCCTCCTGGCTGATGGCGGTGGCCTCGGCCCGCCATTCGCCCTCGGTGAACAGCTTCTGGTCGAGGTCGACCACGAAATGCGCCTGCAGGGCCCGGCTGCTCAGCGTGACCCTGGGCTCGCCCTCCGGCTCGGCGACGCAGGTCAGCGGCTGGTCGCTTTCCAGCCGCCAGGTGGCGGCGCCGGTCGAGGCCGCGCGGTAGGTCTGGGCGTCGCAGCGCAGCGCCACCGACTTCGGCCCCTTCTCCCCGCCCTTCAGCGTCAGATCGATGCCCGGGAACACCACGGTGGTGCCGGAGCCGGCCGACTCGACCTTGACCGGACCGGTGAACAGCGGCTGCTGCTGCACCTGGATGCCCAGGATCGGCTTCAGCATCTCGTTCAGCCCGTCGCGCAGCGCCGCGGCATCCGGCGCCGCCTGGGCCAGGGCGCTGCCGGCGAACCAGAGCGGGGCCGTGCCCAGCAGGAGTGAGATCGCCCGTGTCATGTTCGCCTCCCCAATGCGAAATCGCGGCCGGCGCCTCAGCGCATGCCGAGCAGCGGCTTGAGATCGGTGCCGTTCAGCAGGATGTCGCCGTTCTCGCCGATCACGAGCTTGTAGGTGCGGGCCGGCTTGCCGTCGACCTCCTCCTGGGCGCCCATGGTCTGCAGCACGGTCAGCCCCTGCACCATCTCCTGCCCGTCCGGCGCGGTCTTGGCGGCCTCCAGCGCCTGCTCCAGCCCGGTCACCACCAGCCGGGCGTCGCCGGTCATCATCAGCGGCGCCTTCGGGTTCGGCCGCAGCGTGCCGGTCAGGTCGATGCTGGTCACGGGCGACGACGCCTTGAACGACCGGATCTCGAGCGCGCCGTTGCTGTTCAGAACCGCCTGCTGCAGCTGCGCGGTCGCGATCTCCGCCGCCTGGTCGGGGCCCAGCGTGGCCGAGCTGTCGAGCATGCCGGTCAGCGCCTGCAGCAGCGCCTGGTTCGGCAGGTTGGTCAGCGCCAGCTCGACGGTCGCGCTCTGCGGGACGAACTGGCCGAACTCCGGCAGCGGGTCGATGCCGAGCTGGGCGAGGTCGAGGGTGATGCGGAAGGTCGAGGCGTCCTTGGCCAGGCTGGCGATGCCGACGCCGAAGCCGCCGGAGGCGAGCGTCACCTTGTTGACGTCGCCGGTCCCGGGGGTGACCTCCAGCCCGTTCAGCCCGTAGGTGAAGCCGAAATCGTCGAACAGCTTCGGGCTCGCCCCGAACACGCGGCCGAGCTCGGCCAGGAACTCCTTCGGCATCTCCCCGCCGGGCTGGGGCGGGTAGCGCTTCTGCAGGTCGGTCAGCTTGTCGCTGAAGGCGCGCAGCGCCGCCATGTCCGCCGCCGCCGCCTTGCCGTCGACCGTGGCGCCGTCGAGGCGGAAGAGCTGGGCGCCGGTCTCGTCGAGGAAGGAGATGCCCGACAGCGCGATCGTGCCGCTGCTGTCATAGGTGTCCTGACCGACCGCCTTGCTGTCGCCGGTCAGCGCGATCTGGTCGATCTCGAGCGCGCCCTTCGCCTCGGCCGGGTTCAGCGAATGGGCGGTGATCTGCCCCAGCTTGCCGTCCAGCGACATGAAGGCGTGGTACTGCGGGGCGAAGACGCCGCGCAGCGCCTGGGTGCCGATCGTCACCTCGACGCCCTTGTCGTCGCCCTTGGCCGGAACGACCCGATAGGTCGAGGGGATGGTCGCGACCGTGTCCAGCCAGCCGTTCTCCAGCGGCGTCAGCACCAGCTCGACCGGGTCGAGGGCGAGGCGGGAGGGGTCGCCCTCGTCCGCGAACACGACCTCCGACCGCGGGATCACCGCCTTGTAGGACTTGCCCTGCGGCTCGACCGTGATCGGGCCCTGGAAGTTGAACACCACCGACTTGTCGGCCGTGGCCAGGTGGGTGGCGATCCAGTCCTTCAGGCCGAGCCGGATCCTGTCGGCGCCCTCAGCCGTCGCCTGCGCCTGGGCGGCGGCCGGCAAGAGGACCCAGGCGGCGACGCCGGCGGCGAACAGCGAAAGGGCACGCATCGTACAATTCTCCGTCGAGTCGGGGAGGCCCCCGACCAATATCGTCCGCGACCAATGGGCCGCCCGCGCAGCCGGCGGGGCGGCAGTCTTGCATTAGCGCCTTGCAGCGTTCAATTGTCGCTTATGTCCCTCGCTGGTGATCGCACCCGCCTCACGGCGGTGCTCGGCCCGACCAACACCGGAAAGACCCATCTCGCCATCGAACGCATGCTTGGCCATGCGAGCGGCATGATCGGCTTCCCGCTCCGGCTGCTCGCCCGCGAGAACTACGACCGGATCGTGGCGATCAAGGGACGGGCGCATGTCGCTTTGGTGACGGGCGAGGAGAAGATCGTCCCGCCCGGCGCCCGCTGGTTCCTGTGCACGGTCGAGAGCATGCCGCTCGACCGCCCGGTCGCCTTCCTCGGCATCGACGAGATCCAGCTCTGCGCCGACCCGGAGCGCGGCCACGTCTTCACCGACCGGCTGCTGCACGCCCGCGGCGGCGCCGAGACCATGGTGATGGGGTCGGAGACGATCCGCCCGCTGATCCGCAAGCTGGTGCCGGAGGCGGAGTTCGTGTCCCGCCCGCGCTTCTCGGAGCTGACCCACACCGGCAAGCGCAAGCTGACGCGGCTGCCGCCGCGCAGCGCCATCGTCGTGTTCTCGGCCAACGACGTCTACGAGATCGCCGAGCTGATGCGCCGCACGCGCGGCGGCACCGCGGTGGTGCTGGGCGCCTTGAGCCCGCGCACCCGCAACGCCCAGGTCGGCCTCTACCAGTCGGGCGAGGTCGATTACCTGGTGGCGACCGACGCCATCGGCATGGGGCTGAACCTGGACATCGACCATGTCGCCTTCGCCCGGCTGACCAAGTTCGACGGCCGCTTCCCGCGCCGGCTGCGCGCCACCGAGATCGCCCAGATCGCCGGCCGCGCCGGGCGGCACATGGCCAACGGCACCTTCGGCACCACCGACGAGGCCGGGACCATGGACGACGAGCTGGTGGACCGGGTCGAGACCCACCGATTCGACCCGCTGCAGACGGTGATGTGGCGCAACGCCGATCTCGACTTCCGCAGCCCGCTGGGCCTGCTGCGCAGCCTGGAGCGGCGGCCGACGCGGCCGGAGCTGCGGCGCATGGCCGAGGCCGACGACCAGCTGTCGCTCGGCCTCCTGATGCGCGATGCGGAGCTGACCGGCCGCGCCCGCAACCCGGCGGCGGTGCGCCTGCTGTGGGAGGTCTGCCAGATCCCGGACTTCCGAAAGGTGCTGTCCGACGCCCATATCCGCATGCAGGGCCAGATCTTCCGCCAGCTCACCACCGGCCTGGCCGGGCGGCTGGACACCGACTGGGTGGCCGAGCAGGTGGAGAAGCTGGACCGGACCGAGGGCGACATCGACGCGCTGGTCGCCCGCATCGCCCATATCCGGACCTGGACCTACATCGCCCATCGCGGCGCCTGGATCGCCGATTCGGGCCATTGGCAGGAGCGCACCCGCGCGGTCGAGGACCGGCTGTCGGACGCGCTGCACGAGCGCCTGACGCAGCGCTTCGTCGACCGCCGCACCGCGCTGCTGGTGCGCACGATGAAGGCGGGCGGCGAGCTGCTGGCGGCGGTCAACGCCCGCGGCGAGGTGCTGGTCGAGGGCGAGCATGTCGGCAGCATCGAGGGCTTCGCCTTCTACCCAGACCCAACCATCGAGGACGATGATCTGAAGGCGATCCGCAGCGCCGCCCGGCGGGCGCTGAAGGACGAGGTCGCCGGCCGCGTCGGCAAGCTGGAGGCGGCGCCGGACGAAGACCTCGCCCTGGCCGCCGACGGGGTCATCTCCTGGCGCGGCACCGGCATCGGCCGGATCGCCGCCGGCCCGTCGCCCCTGGCCCCTGCCGCGAGGGTGCGTGACACCGACCTCCTGGACGGGGCCGGCCGCGACCGGGTGGCGGCCCGGCTGACGCGCTTCCTGGCCGACCATGTGGCGCAGGAGCTGCGCCCCCTGCTGCGGCTGCGCGAGGCGGCGCTGACCGGAGCCGCCCGCGGCATCGCCTTCCAGCTGGTCGAGGGGCTGGGATTGCAGCCGCGGCGTGTGCTGGAGGGGCTGATCCACGCCCTGACCTCGGCCGACCGCAAGCAGCTGGCCGGCTTCGGCGTCCGATTCGGGCCGAGCCATATCTATCTGGCGCCGATGCTGAAGCCGCGCCCGACCGCGCTGCGCGTGCTGCTGGGCGCCGTCGCCGCCGGGCGGCCGCTGCCGGCCGTCCTGCCTGCCCCGGCCCGGATCTCGGTGCCGGTCGAAGAGGGCCAGGACGCCGCGGCGCTGGACCTGGCCGGCTTCGTGCCCTGCGGCCCGCGGCGCGTCCGCCTCGACCGCATCGACGCGCTGCGCGACGCCGCCGAGTCGCGGCGCCGGCAGGGCGGGCTGACCGCCGACCCGGCGCTGGCGCCGATCGTCGGCTGCACCGTCGCCGAAATCCCGGCTATCCTGCAGGCGGCCGGGTATCGGCCGACCCAGGACGAAGAGGGACGCGTGACCTATGTTCCGGTGAAGGCCCGGCGGCCGCAGGCGCCGCGACAGGCCGCAGCCAGCGCCGACAGCCCTTTCGCCAAGCTGGCCCAGCTCCGCCGCAATGGCTGAGCGGGAGAGCGATCGCCCGCGGCTGGACAAGTGGCTGTGGCAGGCGCGCTTCTTCAAGACCCGCAGCCTGGCGGCCAAGGTCTGCGCCGCCGGCGGCATCCGCATCGACGGCGTGCCGACCCAGAAGGCGCATGCGGCAATCCGCCCCGGCCAGGTGCTGACCTTCGTCCAGGGCCGGCACATCCGGGTGATCGAGGTGGTGTCGCTGGCCGAGCGCCGCGGCCCGGCCAGCGAGGCGCAGACGCTGTACCGCGACCTGCAGCCGCCGACGCCGGAGGCGGCGCTGCCCTCGGCCGGCGGCCCCCGGCCGACCGGCCGCGACCGCCGGGCCCTTCCGCCGAAGGGGCACAGCGACTAGATCTTGGCGATGCTGGACCACATTCTCGACTGGGCCCGAGGCGGCGCTGCCCGGCCGATCCCCGACGACGCCACGCTGCGCCGTGCCGTCGCCGCGCTGCTGATGGAAGCCGCCCGGGTCGACGATTCGCTGGACGAGCCGGAGCGCGAGCGCATCCAGACGCTGCTGGCCTGGCGCTTCCGGCTGGGCCCGTTCGAGGCGGCGCAGCTCGGCACCGATGCCGAGCGGGCCAGCGACGGCGCCGTGTCCTGGCACGGCCTGACCCACACCATCCGCGAGCATTGCGACGAGCCGGCGCGCATCCGCATTGTTGAAATGCTGTGGGATGTCATCCTCGCGGATGGTAAAGTCGACGACCTCGAAGCCAATCTGATGCGGCGAGTCGCGGCGCTTCTATTCGTCTCCGATGCGGATAGCGGCGCTGCCCGCCGCCGCGTGCTTGCCCGCAACGGCGCCGCGGCGGCCGCCAATGGAGACCCGGAGTAAATCAAGTATGGCCTATGTGGTGGGTGAAGCTTGCATCAAGTGCAAGTACACGGATTGCGTCGAAGTCTGCCCCGTGGATTGCTTCTACGAGGGCGAGAACATGCTGGTCATCCACCCGGACGAGTGTATCGACTGCGGCGTTTGTGAACCGGAGTGCCCGGCCGAGGCGATCAAGCCCGACACCGAGGCCGAGGCTGCAGAGAAGTGGGGCGAGCTGAACCGCGAATACTCTGCAATGTGGCCGAACATCACGCGCAAGAAGGACGCCCCGGCCGACGCTGACTCCTGGAAGGAGGTCGGGAACAAATTCGCTGAGCATTTCAGCGCGAATCCGGGCGAAGGCAATTGACGATTCGCCGAGTCCGCCGGCCTGCATTGCAAAAAAAGCGTCATGTCGGGGCAGGCTCGGCCTTCATATCGGGTCCGCAACGTATTATAATCTTCGTCCATTCCCGGTGCTGACGACCACTTCCGACCCTCCGTACGCGGGCCGGAATCGATTTCTGCGTCTTTGTTTCGGTGCGGAGGTCAAGCGCGGTCAGCGGCGCGGCGAAGCGCGGGGCGGCGGCCGGTTTCGGCCTCCGCCGCTGGGTCCGACCACAGAGGGTGACTCCATTGGCAGACATGGCTCAGGAACTTGAGTACGACGTCGGCGACTACGTTGTGTACCCGGCGCATGGCGTCGGCCGCATCGAGGCGCTCGAGACGCACAGCATCAGCGGCATGACCGTGCAGCTGTATGCCATCAGCTTCGAGAAGGAGCGGATGACGCTCAAGGTTCCTGTCGGCAAGGCCAAGAAGTCCGGGCTGCGCAAGCTGTCGTCGAAAGACCGGATCAAGACCGCGCTGGAGACCCTGACCGGCCGCAGCCGCGTGCGCCGGACGATGTGGAGCCGCCGGGCCCAGGAATACGAGGCCAAGATCAACTCCGGCGATCCGGTGTCGATCGCCGAGGTGGTGCGCGACCTGCACCGCGCCACCGACCAGCCGGAGCAGTCCTACAGCGAGCGCCAGATCTACCAGGCGGCGCTGGAGCGCCTGGCGCGCGAGCTGGCCGCGGTCGAGAAGATCGACGAGGTCAAGGCGACCCAGAAGCTGGAACAGGTGCTGAAGAAGGCGGCCTGAGCGCCTTCCTTGGCCTCAAGCAGCGCGAAGCGCGGTAGGCCACTTAATACTGAAACAGGCGGCCTTCGGGCCGCCTTTTCCATGTTCGGAGTCCGGCGCCGGCCGAAGAGGCTGGCTTCACCGGGGCGAGCCGCTAAAATGCGATGCAAATGACAGATCCCTTCCTCTCCGCGTGACCCGCGACACCGAGAAATTCGCCCGGCTGGGCCGCCCGAGGCGGATCTGGGCCGTGGGCGCCGTGCATGGCGAGGTCGACCGCCTGGCCGTGCTGCACGACCATGTCGCGGCCCGGTTCCAGCCCGGCGACCGGCTGGTCTATCTCGGCAACCTGATCGGCCGGTCCGACCGGCTGCACGCGCTGGTCGACGAGGTGCTGTCGATACGGCGGGCCCTGATCGCCCGCCCGGGCGTGCTGGCCGAGGACGTCGTCTTCCTGCGCGGGGCGCAGGAGGAGATGTGGCAGAAGATGCTGCAGCTGCAATTCGCGCCGAACCCGCAGGACGTGCTGCGCTGGATGCTGGCGCAGGGCGTCGAAGGGACGCTGCGCGCCTATGGCGGCCGGCCCGAGGAGGGCATGGCGGCGGCGCGCGAAGGCGCCGTCCGGCTGACGCGCTGGACCAACGGGCTGCGCGAATCGATCCGCGCCGCACCCGGCCACAACGCGCTCTTCGCCGCGCTGCGCCGGGCCGCCTTCACCGAGGGCGACGGCATTCTGTTCGTCAGCGCCGGGATCGACCCGAGCCGGCCGCTCGCGGCCCAGGGCGACGCCTTCTGGTGGTCCCATGCCGACTTCTCCGGCCTGACCGAGCCCTATGCCGGCTTCCGGCGCCTGATCCGCGGCCACGACCCGGCGGGCAGAGGGCTTCAGCTCGAAGGGCTGGCGGTGACGCTCGATTCCGGCTGCGGCCGCGGCGGCCGCCTTGCCGCCGGGTTGTTCGAACCAGACGGCACGCTGGCCGAGATCGTCGAAGCCTGATCAGGCCGCGATCGCGAAGACCGGCTGCGGCTCCGCCAGGCCCCGGATCGGATGCGCCCCCAGCGGTTCGGCGGTGCCCGCCCAGGCCTGCCGGAACGGGTCGGAGCACACGGTCGGCCGGCCCAGCTGCTTGGCCAGGCCTTCCAGGCGGCTGGTCAGGTTGACCGCGGGACCCAGGACGGTGAAGTCCAGCCGGTCGGGGCTGCCGATATTGCCGTACAGCACCGGCCCGAGATGCAGCGCCGCCGCGAAGGCCACGGGGTCGGACCCCGCGGCCAGGCCCTCTCGGATCGCCCGCACCGCGCCGACGGCGGCGTCGCAGGCGGCCTGTGCGCTCCCGGCCTGCTCGACCGGGAAGATCGCCAGCACGCCGTCGCCGAGGAATTTCAGCACGTCGCCGCCGCGGTCGACGATGGCCTGGGCGACAGTCTCGAAATAGCGGTCCAGCACCGCCAGAACGGCGGTCGAGGTCAGGCGCTCGGACAGGGCGGTGAAGCCGCGCATGTCGACGAACAGGATCGCCGCCTCGACGGCGACGACGTCGCCGCGGCGGATCGCCCCCTCCGCCACCCGGTTGGCCGGGCCGATCCCGAGATAGGTGCGCAGCAGGCTGGCGGCGGAGCGGCGCATGGCGGTCGGTTCCATCGCCGCCGCCAGCGGATGGCGCAGCCGCTCCAGCAGTGCCGCTTCGTCGTCGTTGAAGCCACCCTCCCGGTCGGTGACGAAGCTCGCCACCTGCACCGTCTCGTTGCCGTAGATGATCGGCACGGCGACATAGTCGGTGCCGCCGGCCGCCGCCAGCTCGTGGAACACGCCGTGGTCGTCGGGACCCAACCCGGCCAGGCGGCGGCGCAGCGGCCGGCGGCTGCGGATCACCGCCTCGAACGGGCTGCCGACGAAGGTGCTGGTCGCCAGCACCTTGCGGTCGATGACGTATTCCTCGCCGCCCCTGGCCGCGGTCCACACCACGCCCCAGGCGCTCAGCAGCGGATGGGTGATGCTCTGGCCGATCCGCACCCGCTGCAGCGGCACGCCGGCGGCGATCAGGCGGCGGCAGAAGGCGTCGACCAGCGCCACCGGGTCGGCCAGCAGCCGCCCCTCGGCGACCAGCCAGTCCGCGACGTCCCTGCCGCCGTCCGCCACCGCCATGGCATCATCCCCGATCAGGGTTCCGGCGGATCAGCCGCCGGCCCGCTGGCGCATCGCCTGCAGCAGCCCGTCGATGCTGCCGCCGTTCTGGGCGATCACCGAGGCGAACTCGTCGCGTTGGGTCACGCTCATGCTGACCCGGGCAACGATCACGTCCACCACCTTGTAGCCGCCGCCGGCCTGGCGCACCCGCCAGTCGACCTGGATCGGCGGCCCGTCCTTCTGCCGGATCTCGGTCGCGACCAGGGTGTCGCTGCCGCCGACGGCGCGGGTGCCTTTCACCACCAGGGTCTCGCCCTGATAGTTCTGGAACCGCCGGGAATAGGTCTCGACGATCATCCGCTCGAACAGGTCCATGTATTCCTGCTGCTGCGGCGGGGTGGCGCTGTTCCAGTAGCGGCCCAGCACGAAGCGGCCGATGGTCGGCAGGTCGAAGCCCTGGTTCAGGATCCGGGTGAACTCGGCCTTGCCCTGCGCCGTCGAGGCGCCGCCGGCCTGGAGGATGCCGATCGCCCGCTTGGCCATGTCGTCGATGAAGGCCGCGGCCCCGTCGGCCTGGGCCGAGGCCGGTCGCGTCAGCCCCGCCAGCAGCAGCGAAGCCGTCGCCATGGCGCCTGCGGTCAGCACCGTCCGTCTGTCGATCATGTCTGGACTCTTTGTTGTTCTGGGATACCGGACCCTGCCGTCTCCCCGCCTTGGGCCGGGCCCCCAACGACGGCAGGAGGCGGGATTATAGACGAAACGCAGCGGTGGTCATGGGGCAAGCTGTCCCTGACGCTCAATCCCGCTTGCGGCCGCCCCCCAGCAGCGGCAGGGCCCCGACCGCGATGCCGATCACCAGCGCCGCCAGGGCGGCCTTCGGCGCCGCCTTGGCGGCGGACAGGCCGAGGCCGGCGGCGACGCCTTCCAGCCCGGCTCCGGCGGTCGAGGCGGGGGCGGGCCGGCGGCGCGGGCGGCGGCCGGCGAAAACGCCGATCAGGGCGACGACGGCGGCGAGGCCGAGCACGACCAGCCCGACCACCAGCGCGGCGCCGGCGGGGCCGAGCCTCGGCAGCAGCAGGTAGAAGCCCGACCAGGCCAGCAGGATCAGCGCGATCACCGCCAGGACGAGCGCGACCACGAACAGCGCGGCCGCGATGCAGGCCCGGCGCAGCGCCTGGCCGAGCCGGAGGCGCTGCCGGGCGGCGAGGGCGCCCAGCAGGGCGGCGCCGAGATCCGTCTTCACGCCGGCCTCAGCGGTCCAGCAGCTTGCCGATGACGAGACCGACGCCGAAGGCGACGAGGACGCTGGTGATGGGGTTCTGCTCGATCCGGTGCTCCAGCGCGGCGATCCCCTCCTCGCCCTGGGCGCGGGCGCTGTCGGCGAGGCGCTGGGCGCGTTCCTTGGCGGCGTGGGCCGCCTCGTTCAGCCGGGCGCCGCCGGCCTTGACCTCGGCGGCGGCGGTGTCGCCCAGGGTGCGGGTCAGCGCCGCGATATCCTCACGGATCTTGCCGAGATCGGTGCGCAGCGTGTCGAGTTCCTGATCCAGGTTCCGCGTGGCCATGTCTGTTCCTCGCTTCGTTGGTTGCGCCGGCCGATGATGGCGCGGATGAGGGGCGCCAGAAAAGCAGACGGGGACAGAGGCGACTCTGTCCCCGATCGATATAACCTCAAACGAGGCGCCGGGAACTGCGGCGCCTCGTATCCTCCGTCAACCCGGAAATCAGCAGCGGCCGCCGAGATTGATGTCACGGCAGCTCGTCGCCGCGCCGCCGACCGCGCCCACGGCGCCGCCGATCAGCGCGCCCGTGGCGGCGTTGCCGCCGGTCAGGGCCGAGATGCCGGCGCCGGCGCCCGCGCCGAGCAGGCCGCCGGAGAGTGCCCGGCCGCCCGTATCACGACCGCACGCCGCAAGCGCCAGCGCGGCCGCGAGCACGATCATGGTGGGTTTCAACATCGTCTTCGTCTCCATGCTCAAGCGCCGGTTGCAGCCGGGCACTTCACGTCGGAAAAAACGGGCCGTGCGACAGTTTGTTCCCATGCCCGGTGGTGACCAATTTGCGGTCCGGTAATGGCTTTTCCAAGGCTGCTGTCGTAAAACGCGGCCGCAGGCTGTCGTATCGTCTCGGCGCCGCAGTTGGAATCGCGCGGGGCTCGTTCCAGGATGGGCCCAGGACAGGGCCGATGACGTCGGGGCAGGATATGAAGTCTAGGATTCCGGCCGACGCCGCTTCCCACCGCCGCCGGCCGCCGTCGCGATGAACCTGCTGTCGCGCCTGTTCCTGCTGGTCGCCCTCGCCGTCGTGCCCGGCATCGCGCTGCAGGGCTACAACGAGTACGCGCTGCGCATCGCCCGCACCAACGAGATCCAGGACGACGCGATCCGCCTGGCCAACGTCGCCGCCGGGGCGCAGTTCCGCATCGTCGACGGGGTGCGCCAGCTGCTCGCGGCCATGGCCCGGGTGCCGGCGATCCGCGAGGGCCAGGGCGGCCGCTGCACCGAGGTGGTGGACGATCTGCGGTCGGAGGTGCCGAGCCTGAACGCCATCGCCGTGGTCGACGCCGACGGCAACCTGCTGTGCGGCGCCAACCACACCGCGGCGATCTCGGTCTCGGTCGGCCATCAGGGCTTCTTCCAGCGTGCGCGGGAGATCCGCGGCTTCGCCGTCGGCGGCTTCGCCACCACCGATGCGGTCGGGGAGAAGGTGCTGCACGTCGCCTATCCGATCTTCGACGGCGACAGCTTCCAGGGCGCCGTGGTGGCGGCGCTCAGCGTCGACGCCATGGCCGCGGCGATCAACATCGACACCGAATCGCGCAACGCGGTGATCATGATCACCGACCGCGCCGGGGTGGTGATGTCGCGCCTGCCCGGGCCGGACGGAACCTGGGTGGGCAAGCAGCTGCCGAACAAGTTCCTCGACCTCCTGGCGTCGCCGCAGGCCGGGTCGGTCAGCAGCGGCGCGATCGACGACACCAGGCGCATCTACGGCTACGTGCCGATGCGGTCGGAGGAGCTGGACCTGTTCGTTCTGGTCGGCATCGACCAGGTGGCGGCCTTCGCCACCATCAACGCCGCGACCCAGCGCGGCATCGCCCTGATCGTCGCCGGCCTGCTGGTCTCGCTCGCCGCTGCCGGCATCGGCGGCCGGCTGTTCCTGCTGCGGCCGATCGACCGGCTGCTGGCCGCCACCCGCGACTGGCAGCGCGGCCGCCTCGATGCCCGCGTCCGGCTGCGCCACGGCCGCGACGAATTCGGCCGCCTGGCCACCGCCTTCGACGCCATGGCCGACAAGATCGAGGAGAACCTCAAGCAGAAGGACCTGCTGCTGCGCGAGATCAACCACCGGGTGATGAACAGCTTCCAGCTCCTGTCCAGCCTGTTCGGGCTGCAGGCGCGCCGGGCGCAGGATCCGGAGGCGAAGCACGCCCTGGCCGAGGCGAACGACCGGATCCAGGCCCTGGCCATCGTCCACCGCCGGCTCTACGCCAATGTCTCGGTCGACCGGGTCGAGGTGAAGGACTACCTGACCGGGCTGTGCGAGGACCTGTCGCGGGCGCTCCTGCCCGAGAACGGCGGCATCTCGATCATGGTCGAGGCGGCGCCGGCCGAGCTGCCGCCGTCGCGGATCGTGCCGATCGGGCTGATCGTCAACGAGCTGGTCACCAATGCGGTGAAATACGCCTTTCCCGACCGTCGCGAGGGGCGGGTGGAGATCCGGTTCCAGCCGCGGGCGGAAGACGGCTGGCGGCTCGAGGTGGCCGACAACGGCGTCGGCCTGCCGGAGGGCAAGATGCCGGCGAATGGCAGCGGCCTCGGCATGATGGTGCTGCAGGCCCAGGTGCGCCAGCTCGACGCCGCCATCGACATCGACAGCGGGGCCGCCGGCACCCGCTTCGTCATCGACATTCCGACCCAGCGCGACCCGGAGGTGTGATGAGCGGCGAATCCGGCTGGGGGCAGCGGATGGCGGATCTCTGGGCCGCCTTCGACTCCCTCGATCCGGCCGACTTCCTGGCCCGGGTCGAGGCCTTGGCCGCCGAACGCCCGCCGGGCGATGCGGCCGCGCTGTTCGAACGCGCCTCGGCACATGATTCCTCCGGCCATGAGGCGCGGGCGGAGGCGCTGTACCGGCAGGCCCTGGCGGCCGGCCTGACCGGCCTGCGCCGCCGCCGCGCCGTGATCCAGCTGGCCAGCACGCTGCGCAACCTGGGCCGGGCGGAGGAAAGCGTGGCGCTGCTGGCCGCCGAGCGCGGCGCCGGCTCCGACGAGCTCGACGACGCGGTCGCCGCCTTCCTGGCCCTGGCGCTGGCCGACACCGGGCGGGAGCGGGAGGCGGCGGCGCTGGCCCTCGCCGCCCTGGCCCCCCACCTGCCGCGCTACAACCGGTCCCTGGCGAACTACGCCCGGGCCCTGGCCGAGCGGCCTTAGCGAGTCGCTCCCTCCAGCGCCTGCAGCAGGTTGGCGACGTTGACGCCCAGCGCATCGACGGCGTAGCCGCCCTCCATCACCGTCAGGGTCGGCACGCCGAGGCTGCGGCCCAGGATCTCGCCCATCCGGCTGAAATCGTCGCTGTTCAGCTTGAAGCGCGAGATCGGGTCCTCCTGGAAGGTGTCGGCGCCGAAGGACAGCACCACCGCGTCCGGCCCGTAGTCGCGGATCCGCGCCAGGGCGGCGTCCAGCGCCTCGCGGTAGCGGTCCCAGGTGGTGCCGAAGGGCATCGGCAGGTTCAGGGTGTAGCCCTCGCCCGCGCCCTCGCCGCGCTCCTCGGCATAACCGAGATAGTACGGGTACTCGACATTCGGATCGGCGTGCAGCGACACGAACAGCACGTCGTCGCGGCCGTAGAAGATCTCCTGCGTGCCGTTGCCGTGGTGATAGTCGATGTCCAGCACCGCGACCCGGGCGGCGCCGTTGTCGCGGAACCACTGCGCCGCCACCGCGGCGTTGTTGAAGAAGCAGTAGCCGCAATAGACGTCGGTCGAGGCGTGGTGACCGGGCGGCCGGCACAGCGAGAACACGGGCCTGCCGTCGGCCGCCACCAGCTTCGCCCCGGTCAGCGCGACGTCGACCGAGCTCAGCGCCGCGCGCCAGGTGCCGGCGGTGATCGGGGTGCCGCAGTCGCTGGCGTAGTAGCCGAGCCTGCCGTCGATCGAGGAGGGGACGATCTGGCGCATGTTGCGCACCGCCCAGTTGGTCGGCAGCGCGTCGATCTCGCCGTGCTCGGCCGTCCACTCGTCCCAGGCGGTCTCCAGGAAGCGGATGAAGCCGCGGTCGTGCACCCGGGCGATCGGGTCGGTGCCGAAGCGCTCCGGCGCCCGCACCTCGCCCAGGCCGACGGCCTTGATCCGCGCCAGGATGGTCTCGGCCCGCTCCGGCTTCTCCACCACCGGGATGAAATGGCCGCCGGTCAGCTCCACCTTGCCGTGCTGCAGCCGATGGTCCTCGGAATAGATCGTCAGCATCGCGTCCCCGCTTGGTCCCTGTCGCCGGCGACAGTAGCGGATCGATGGCGGGGCCGGAACCGGCGAACGCGCTATTCCGGCCGGCCGGCCGGTGCCGTCTCGTCGGGCGGGGGAGGCTCCGTCACCGGGGCCGGAGGCGAGCGCCGGGCGCGGCGCTGGCGCAGCCAGCCGCGGATCCAGGCGGCGATCTCCGACAGGTTCTGGAACACCGGCAGCTTCGGCTGGGCGCCGCGGCTCGGCTCCAGCGCCAGCCCGACCTCGGTCACCTCGTTCTCGTCGTCGACCGCGCGGACGATCAGCTCGACCCCGCCCACCGGCAGCCGGTCGCCGACCTCGACCCGGCCGCCGAAGCCGTCCTGCAGGAAGGCGCCGACGGTGCGGGGCTCGGCCGGGTCGGGCAGGGCGAAGCCGTAGCTCTCCGCCACCTCGGCCAGCGGCGCTTCGGCGTGCAGGGTGAAGTCGCCGAAGAAGTCGCGGTCGTCCTCGGCCAGCCGGGCCGGGGTGGCGAACAGCCGGTCCAGCAGGCGCACCTGCTGCGGCGGGGTGAAGATGTAGACCTGGTCGCCCGTCTGCAGCCGCCCGGCATGGTGGATGTCGACCGACTGGCCGTCGCGCACGATCAGCGCCGGCCGGGCCCAGCGCGGGATGCGCTCGCCGCGCGCCACCGGGCTCTGCGCCGCGATGCGGTAGACCACCAGCTCGTGGTTGGCGCGGCCCGGCAGCTCCAGCTCGACGCGGTCGACCGGGCCGATCCGCGGCGGCACGATCAGGCCCAGCCACCTGGCCAGCGGCCGGATGGTCCAGCCCTGCAGCAGCAGCGAGACGATCACCACCAGGAAGACTCCGTTGAACATCGTCCGCCCGTCCGGCAGCTGCGCGATCAGCGGCAGGATGGCCAGCAGGATCGACACCGCGCCCCGCAGCCCGACCCAGGCGACGAAGGTGGTCTCGTTGCGCGAGAAGCCGTAGGGCAGCAGGCACAGCCAGACCGCGATCGGCCGGGCCACGAAGGTCAGCGCCAGGGCCACGGCCAGCGCCGGCAGGGCAACGGCTGGGAACTGCGACGGCGTGGCCAGGAGGCCGAGGGTCAGGAACATGCAGATCTGGGCCAGCCAGGTCATGCCGCTCTGGAACCGGCGCAGCAGGGCGGAGGCGCGCAGCGTGGCGTTGCCGGCGACTAGGCCGGCGACGTAGACGGCGACGAAGCCCGACCCCTCCAGCATGCCGGTGGCGGCGAAGATCAGGAGGGCGAGGCTCAGCACGACCACCGGGTACAGGCCGGGATCGAGGCTGACCCGGTTGATCACGCGCACGATCAGGAAGCCGCCGGCCAGGCCGAAGGCAATGCCGATGCCGGCCTGCACCGCGAACGTCGTGACCAGCGACCAGGTCAGGGTCTCCGCCCCGGTGCCCAGGCGCGCCGCCTCGACCAGCGCCAGCGTCAGGAAGATCGCGATCGGGTCGTTGCTGCCGGATTCGATCTCGAGGGTCGAGCGCATGCGGTCGCGCAGGGTGATACCGCCGACCCGCAGCAGGAAGAACACGGCAGCGGCGTCGGTCGAGCTGACGATGGCGCCGGTCAGCAGCGATTCGGTCCAGCCGAAGCCGAAGGCGTTGCGGGCGGCCACGGCGACGATGCCGGTCGTCAGCAGCACCCCGGCGGTGGCCAGGGTGAGGGCTGGCGCGGCGGCGGCGCGGAAGCTCTGCAGCCGCGTCTCGAAGCCGCTGTCGAACAGGATCAGGGCCAGGGCGACGCTGCCGATGAAATAGGCCGCGGGCGCGTCGTCGAAATGGATCTTGCCGATGCCGTCCTCGCCGGCGCCGAGGCCGACCGCGAGGAACACCAGCAGCAGGGGGGCGCCGACCCGGAAGGAGATCAGGCTGGTGAAGACGCTGAGCGCAATGAGTCCCGCCGCGACGAGAATGGCGAGGTTCATCGCCTCGATCATCGGTGTCTCTTCCTCATTCCGGGGGTCGCGGCCGCGGCCGCGCGACTCGCCTCCTGCAATTCACCCGAGAAAGGTGACGGAAATCGGGCCCGATGGCGAGATCCCTGCTCGGTCCGGTGCCTTCACCGCGAGCCGGCCGTGCCGGTCAGGACAAGAGTTCGACCGCGCTGCGGACCAGGGCGGCGGCACCCAGGCCGATGCAGCGCTCGTCGGGCTGATAGTCGGAGTTGTGCAGGTGGTCGTTGCGGCCGGGCTGGGCGGCGCCGACCCGCAGGTGGAAGGACGGCACCCGCTCGGAGAAGAAGGCGAAGTCCTCGGCGCCGAAGCCGGGGGCGGTCTCGTGCACCACGTCGCCGAACTGCGCCCGCACCGCGGCGACCGACGCCTCCAGCACGCGGCCGTCATTCATCAGCGGCGGCACGCCCAGCTGGTAGTCCAGCGCGCAGGTCACGCCCTGGGTCAGCTCGATGCCCTGCACGATCCGGCGGATCGCCGCCTCCGCCGCGGCCCGCGCCTCGGGCGACCGGGCCCGCACCGTGCCGCGCAGGGTGCAGGTGTCGGGGATGATGTTGTGGGTGGCGCCGCCGGCGATGCTGCCGACCGTCACCACCGCGCCCTGGGCCGGGTCGATGGTCCGCGACACCACGGTCTGCAGCTGGGTCACCAGATAGGCCGCGGCGACGATCGGGTCGGCGGCGTCCTGCGGCCGCGCGGCATGGCCGGACCGGCCGCGCACGGTGATGTCGAAGGTGTCGGCCGAGGCGGTGCTGGCGCCGCGGAGATAGCCGAACTGGCCGATCGGCATGGTCGGGCTGTTGTGGAAGGCCAGGGCCAGGTCGGCGCCGTCCGCTGCGCCGTCGGCGATCATCGCCGCGGCGCCGCTCTCCGGCGTCTCCTCGGCCGGCTGGAACACCAGCCGCACCGATCCACGCAGCCGCGGCGCCAGGTCCTTCAGCACGGCGCCGACGCCGATCAGCGTCGCGGTGTGGATGTCATGGCCGCAGGCATGCATCTTGCCGGGCACGGTGCTGGCGAAGGGCAGGCCCGTCATCTCCTGGATCGGCAGCGCGTCCATGTCGGCGCGGATCAAGAGGCAGGGGCCGGGGGCGCCGCCCTCGATCTCGGCGACGATGCCGGTGCGGCCGATCCCGGTGCGGTAGGGGATGCCCAGCCTGTCGAGCTCCGCCGCCACCACGCCGGCGGTGCGCTGGACCTCGAAGCCGATCTCGGGATGGGCATGGATGTCGCGCCGCACCTCGACCAGGCCGGGGGCGATCGCCTCGACCGCCGTGTCGATCGAGGCGCCGATGTCGTTGATGCCGCGCGTGTCCATGGACGGTGAGCTCCCCTCGGTCCGGAAGGATGACGTCGTGCCGAGGGCGGCATGGCCGGCCGGGCTGACGAGAATCGAGTCATTGCACCCGAAGGGACAGGCGTCCACCCCCGCAATTCGCAGCCCAGACAGCGCCTTTACATCCAACGGGGCGGACCCCAGCTTGGCCGGGGTGGGGCGCGACGGGCAGAACGGAGCGAGCGATGCGATTGTTGGTTGTCGGCGCCGGCGCGACCGGCGGGTACTTCGGCGGCCGGCTGGCCCAGGCCGGCCGCGACGTGACTTTCCTGGTGCGGCCTGGCCGCGCCGCCGCGTTGCGGGCGCAGGGCCTGCGCATCGTCAGCCCGCATGGCGACGTCACCCTGGCGCCGCGGCTGGCCACCGCCGACGCGGTCGACGGCCCCTATGACGTCGTGCTGCTGGCGGTGAAGGCCTATGGCCTGGCCGGGGCGATGGCCGATCTCGCCCCCGCCGTCGGGCCGGAGACCATGATCCTGCCGCTCTTGAACGGCATGCGGCACATGGATCTGCTGTCGGCACGCTTCGGCTCCGCTGCGGTGCTGGGCGGCGTGTGCAAGATCGCCGGCACGGTCGATGCCGAAGGCCGGATCGTGCAGCTCGCCGGGTTCCACGAGCTGGCCTATGGCGAGCGGGACGGCACGCCCTCGGCCCGTACCGACCGGCTCGATTCGGTGCTGCGCGGCGCCGGCTTCGACGCCCGGCTGACGCCCGGGATCGAGCGCGAGATGTGGGAGAAATGGGTGATGCTGGCGGCCTTGGGCGGCATCACCTGCCTGATGCGCGGCAGCACCGGCGAGGTCGTGGCCGCGCCCGGCGGCGCCGATTTCGCCGGCCGCTTCCTGGACGAGGTGGTGGCGGTGGTGAAGGCGGCCGGGACGCCGCCCGGCGCCGCTTTCCTGGCCAGCACCCGCGCCTTCCTGACCGAGCCGGGGGCCGGCCGGACCTCGTCGATGTACCGCGACCTGCAGCAGGGCGCGCCGATCGAGGCCGACCAGATCATCGGCGACCTGCTGGCCCGCGGCCGGGCCGCGGGGATCGACACGCCGCTCCTGGCCCTGGCCGCGACCCATCTCGCGGTCTATCAGCGCCGCCTGGCCGGCGGCTAGCGCAGATCGGCGCCGACCGCCTCGGCGACCGAGCGGAAGCCGTCGGCGCGCAGCCGGCCGGCCAAGTCGCGCTTGATCTCGCCGACCAGGCCGGGGCCGCGATAGGCGAGCGCGGTGTAGAGCTGCACCAGGCTGGCGCCGGCGCGGATCTTGGCATAGGCGTCGGCGCCGCTGGCCACGCCGCCGACGCCGACCAGCGGCAGCCGCCCGGCCACCAGCTTCGCCACCCGCCGCAGCACCGCGGTCGAGGGCTGCATCAGCGGCTTGCCGCTCAGCCCTCCGGGCTCGCCGGCCAGGTCCGGCGGCAGCCCCGCCGGGCGGGCGATGGTGGTGTTGGACACGATCAGCCCGTCGATGCCGGCGGCCAGCGCCACCTCGGCCACATCCTCCAGGTCCTCCGGCGTCAGGTCGGGGGCGATCTTGACCAGGATCGGCGGCCGCGCCGTGCCCTCGGCCCGCGCCGCGGTGGCGGCGGCCAGCAGGCGCTGCAGCGGCTCGCGGCTCTGCATCGCCCGCAGCCCCGGCGTGTTGGGCGACGAGATGTTGACGACGAGGTAGTCGGCCAGCCGGGCGAAGGCGCGGATGCCGGCGGCATAGTCGGCCTCCGGGTCGCGGCTGTCCTTGTTGCGGCCGACATTGACGCCCAGAAGGCCTGGGAGGCCCCCCGGGCCTGGGGCTGCGGCGCCGTCAGCGAGGCGCGCCTCCAGCCGGGCCACGGCGGCGGCGTGGCCGCGGTTGTTGAAGCCGTAGCGGTTGATCAGCGCCTGCTGGTCCGGCAGCCGGAAGGCGCGCGGCCGCGGATTGCCGGGCTGGGCCCGCGGCGTGACGCTGCCGATCTCGACGAAGCCGAGGCCCAGCCGCAGCATCGGATCCACCACCTCGGCGTCCTTGTCGAAGCCGGCGGCGAGGCCGATCGGGTTGGCGAAATCGCGGCCCCACAGCCGCACCGCCAGGACCGGGTCGTCGGGCTCGCCGGCGACCGGCCCGAGGCCGAGCTTCAGCGCGGTGATGGTGGCCCGGTGCGCCGTCTCGGGCGGCAGCGCCTTCAGCACCGGCGCGGCCAGGGCGAAGAGGCGGCTCACGGCGTGGTGGCGATCGGGAACAGCCGTGGCGGGAAGGCGTGGCGGCCGTCGACCAGCGGCAGCGGCGCCACGCCCCGCACCGCGGCCAGCGGCAGCTCGGCATAGAGATGCGGGAACAGGGCCCCGCCGCGCGACGGCTCCCAGCGCAGCGCGTCGCCCAGCGCTGCCGCGTCAACCGCCACCAGCACCAGCCCGTCCCGGCCGGCGAAGTGGCGGGCCGCCGTCTCCTCGGCCTGCTCGGCCGTCGAGAAGTGGATGAAGCCGTCCTCGTGGTCGACGGCGGAGCCGCGATAGGCGCCGGCGGCCTCGGCCGCCGCCCATTCCGCGGCGCTGCAGATCTTGTAGATGGTCATGGCGGGCGAACCCTAGGGAAGCGGTCTCCGCCCGTCAATCTCGGGCCGGTCCATGGTCGCCGTTGCGGTCTCCCGGGGCCGGCCCGGACGCCGGCAGGTCCGATGGCCGGTCACAGCCCGGATCGCCCGGCGATGCGGGGTCGGATCAGAGGATCGTGAGCGTTGCAGAATGCGAATCGTATGCGGCTGCGCGTTGCAAATTGCGAGAGCGAGTTCGAGTTTGAAACTCGGCAAAAGTATAAATTCCAAAATTGATGAAGATATTGGAATTATTCGTCCGATTTGACCTTGTGACTGGGGTCTTATCCGTCTCCGGCGATCCGGCCGGCCCGGTTTCGCCATTGGCACGCCCCTTGCACCGTCGGCAGGCATTAACATGTGGGGAGATGCCCAAAATGGGCGACATTGCGATGACGGATAATCTGACGGTGGTCGAGCTGAAGACCCCGATGACCTATGCCCTCGACATGGTGACGGCGATGGGCGATCCCGGCATTACCACGGTCCCGACCAAGCCGACCGCCGGCATGCTGGCGGCGGGCGCACGGTCGGGCGGTGTCACGGTGGAGGTCGCCTGGCGCGTGTTCCAGGCGATGGTCAACGCCGCCGACTGACCGGCCGGCCGATGCTGAGCGGCGGGGGCTCGAACACCCCGCCGCCGGCCCTTTCATTGGCCATGGCGGCGCCATCGCCGTCCGGCGCCGCGTCGCCGCCGGCCGGCAGCATCAGGGTGATGCGGGTGCCGACCTCGGGCTCGCTGTCGATCATCAGCATGCCGCCATGGCTCTCGACCAGCGCCTTGGCCAGCGGCAGGCCCAGCCCCGAACCCTCGCGCGGCCGCCGTGACAGCTTCCGGGCCTGACGGAACGGCTCCAGCGCCAATGCGATCTCCTGCTCGGTCATGCCGATGCCGGTGTCGGCGACGGTGACGCGGACCGACCGCGCCACGGCGACGGCGTCGATCGTGACGCGGCCGCCATCGGGCGTGAACTTCACCGCGTTGGTCAGCAGGTTGATCAGGATCTGGCGCAGCCGCAGCGGGTCGGCGTCCAGCAGCGGCAGGTCGCGCGCCACCCGCTGCTCGATGATGATGCCGT
This sequence comes from Inquilinus sp. NPDC058860, assembly GCF_042743185.1. Lineage (NCBI taxonomy): Bacteria > Pseudomonadati > Pseudomonadota > Alphaproteobacteria > Rhodospirillales > Rhodospirillaceae > Inquilinus > Inquilinus sp. NPDC058860. Next base: position 22,292 of record NZ_JBHYMS010000034.1, read on the forward strand.
GCGCCTCGGCGCGCTGCGCCACCAGGCTGACCGCATCCTGGATGTCGCTGGCCAGATCGACCGGCTCCGGCTGCAGCTCGAGCCGGCCGGATTCGACCCGCGACAGGTCGAGCACGTCGTTGACCAGGGCCAGCAGGTGCTGGCCCGAGCGGTGGATGTCCTCGGCATAGCCGCGGTAGCGCTCCGGCAGCGGCCCGAGATGGGCGTCGCGGATCAGCTCGGAGAAGCCGAGGATCGCATTCAGGGGCGTCCGCAGCTCATGGCTCATATGGGCCAGGAAGGTGGTCTTGGCGTTGTCGGCGGCCTCGACCGTCCGCATCGCCTCGCGCATGCGCTGTTCGGCCACCCGCTCGGCGGTGATGTCGAGATGCGCCACCACGGCGCCGGCCGCGCGGCCCTCGGCGATCGGCGCGGCCAGGAGGCGGATGGTCCGGCCGCCCGTGCCGCCCATCGGGTATTCGACCGACGCGGCCGGCCGGATGCCCTGGACCACGCCGGCCAGATGGACCCGCACCTCGGCGCCCGCCGGGCCGGCGGCGGCGCACAGCGCGAAATAGTCCTCGCCGGGGCCGGAGCCGCCGCCGACGAAGCGCTCGCGCTCGCCCGGCCACTGCCAGGGCGGATTAGCGGTCAGGATGACGCCGCGCTCGTCGATCAGCGCCAGCGGCATCGGCAGCGCGTTCAGGGTGGCGGCGTGACGCTCGTCCAGGACGGCGAGCTGGCGCTGGGCCTGCAGCTCGGAGATCCGGCGGTCCAGCCGGATGGCGATCAGGGCCAGGGCGAAGACGACGATGGCGGCCGCGGCGATCAGCCCGGCCAGGATCGTCGGCGGCACCGGGATGCCGGCGGTGCCGGCGTGGACGGCGGGATCGGGAACGAACCGTGCCGCCGCCATGCCGATGAAGTGCATGCCGGTGATGGCCGCCCCCATGACCAGGGCGGCCAGGATTCGCCGGACGTGCCCGATATCGGACAGGGCCAGGTGCAGTGCCGCGGTGGCGGTGACCAGGGCGATCAGCACCGAGAGGGCCAGGACGACCGGGTCGTAGACGATGCGGCCGGGGGCCAGGATCGCGGCCATGCCGACATAGTGCATGCCGGCGATGCCGAGCCCCAGGCACAGGCCGCCGGCCAGGAGCGGCAGCGGAGGCACGGGGGCCGGGCGTGCGGCCGCGCCCGACGCCGCCTGGCCGAGCGTGGCGACGGTGAAGCCGGCGCCGGTCGCCAGCGCCGCGATCAGCAGCGACAGCAGGGTCAGCCGCAGATCGTAGGCGATGTCGACCGGCAGGTGCAGGGCGAGCATGGCGATGAAGTGCATCGACCAGATGCCGCCGCCCATGGCCACGGCGCCGCCGGCCAACCACAGCAGCCGTGCCTCGCCGCGGGCAACGCGGATGCGCTGGCCGAGGTTGAAGGCGACATAGGAGGCAAGCACCGCGACCAGGATGGCCAGGACCACCAGCCAGGGGTCGTGGCCGGGCATCAGGGAATGGGACAGACTATCGCCGGTGAAATGCATCGCCGTTCCGGTCGGGCGGCCGCGACCGGAAAAGTCCGGCCGTGCAGCATGTTAGGAGCATATCCCCGGTGCGGCGGCGTGGCTATGGGCGACGACGCGGCGCCGCGATGGGAACGCCCCGAGGCTGCGCGGGACTCTGCCCGTGCCGGGCCTCGCCGCGCGCCGCGACGCTCCGGCCGGCCGCAGCCACGGGCTTGGCCGCCTCGGCGAAATCCAGCGTGACGGCGAGGCCGGGGCGGGCATCCGACAGCGTCAGCCGGATCTCGTGCAGCTGCGCCACCGCGGCCACCAGGCTGAGGCCCAGGCCGCTGCCCGGGGTCATCCGGCTGGCGTCGAGCCGGAAGAAGCGCTGGAACACCTTTTCGCGCGCCGCCTCCGGAATGCCGGGACCGGTGTCGCGCACCTGCCCGACCGGCCCTTCGGGCCCGGGTGCCAGCGATACCGAGATCGCGGTCCCGGCGGGGGTGTGGCGGATCGTGTTCTCCACCAGATTGGCCAGCATCTGGGTCAACAGCTGCCGGTCGCCGCGGATCCGCAGGCCGGGCGCCACCGTGCCGGCCAGCCGGTGCCCGGAATCGTCGGCCACCGGGCCGTAGGTGTCGATGATGGTCTCGAACACGCCCGACAGGTCGACCGGGGCGAAGCCCTCGCGTCGCGCGCCGGACTCGATCTGGGCGATGCGCAGCAGCGCCGCGAAGACGCCGAGGATGCCGTCGATGTCGGCCACGGCCCGCTCCACCGCGGCGTCGTAGTCCTCGGCCGAGGCGGCCTTGAGCCGCGCCGCCTCGAGGCGCTGGCGCATATGCGACAGCGGCGTCCGCAGGTCGTGCGCGATGTCGCTGGAGACCTGGTGCAGCCCCTGCATCAGCTGCTGGATGCGGTCCAGCATGGCGTTCAGGTTGTCGGCCAGGCGGTCGAACTCGTCGGCCTTGCCGCGGCTCGGCACCCGCTCGTCCAGATGGCCGTCCATGATATGGCGGGCGGCGGTGTTCACCGCCTCCACCCGGCGCAGGAAGCGGGCGCTCAGCACCAGGCCGCCGGCCAGCGCCAGGAGCACCGTCGCCACGGCGCCGGCCAGGAAGAAGCGGGTGATGCCCTCCTGCAGCTCGTCCAGATCATGGGTGTCGCGGCCGATGAACAGATGCAGCTCCGGCGTCAGGTCGACGCCGAGCCCGCGAATGAGGTGGCGCTCGGAAACGCCGTCGCCGTCGGTCGTCTCCAGCGGAATGTCGGCCCAGCCGGTCGCGACCGGCATGGGCCGCAGGTTGCCGGCCAGCACGCCGCCCTCGGCATCCTGCAGGGCGTAGTAGTAGTAATCCGGATCGATATCAGTGATGCGGTCGTTGATCGCCTTGACGATCTCGGGGGGCGAGGCTCCGGCCATGGAATCCCGGACCGTCTTCATCTCCGCGCTGATCGACAGGTCGATCTGCTGGTCGGAATACCGCGTCATCGCCACGTAGACGATGCTGGACACCACGATGATCGAGACACTGAACAGCGCGGCGAAGCCCGCGGCCAGCCGGAACGTCGCGGTGCGGACCAGCCTGGCCCATGAGCTAACCAGGATCACGGAGGCAGTACCCAACGCCGCGGACGGTGTCGAGCAGGGGCGCGTCGAAGCCGCGGTCGATCTTGCCGCGCAGCCGGCTGATATGGGTTTCCACCACCGTCGTCTGCGGCTCGAAATGGAACTCCCACACATGCTCGAGCAGCATGCTGCGGGTCACGATCTGGCCGGAATGCCGCATCAGGTATTCCAGCAGCTTGAACTCCCGCGGCTGCAGGTCGATCGCCTGGCCGGCCCGGGTGGCGGTCCGCTTCAGGAGGTCGATCTCGAGGTCGGCGACGTGCAGCGCGGTCTCCACCGCGGCGGCGCCGGCGCGGCGGGCGAGGGCATCGACCCGGGCCAGCAGCTCCGCCAGGGCGAAGGGCTTGACCAGATAGTCGTCGCCGCCGGCGTTCAGCCCCTCGACCCGATCGCTGACCCCGCCCAGCGTGGTCAGGAACAGGATCGGCACCGCGTTGCCCTGCCCGCGCAGCCGGCGGGCCAGGGTGATGCCGTCGATGTCCGGCAGCATGCGGTCGACGATCAGCAGCCGCGGCGCGCAGCCGGCGCGGGCGGCGGCAGCACGGGCCAGCCCCTCAGCGCCGGTGACGCTGTGCTCGACCGCATGGCCGGCATGGCGCAGCGAGCCGATGATGTGCTGGGCCGTCTCGTTGTCGTCTTCGATCAGGAGGATCTGCATGGGCGCGTCAGGCTCTCGGACAGCGGATCGCTGGCGTGACGGACGGACCACGCCGAGAGAGCTTCCCACCGCTCCCGCCGGACCGTCGCACGCCGAGACGGTGCCGCGGGCGTTTGACCCGGGGCCGGAGAGTAGGGGGAAGGCCCGCGGCGGCGTACTTACGTTTTGGTAATCCGGAGTCCATGTCGCCGCACGGCGGCGTCCTCCGATACAATCATCGTCCTCCCGGAGCATGACACACGGGTGCATCGTGAACGACAGGGATCTCAGGGTGTTCGAGGCGGTGGCCCGCACCGGCGGCATCGGCCGGGCGGCGGCCGAGCTCAACACCGTCCAGTCCAACGTCACCGCCCGGATCCGGGCGCTGGAGGAGGAGCTGGGCCTGCCGCTGTTCGAGCGGCACAGCCGCGGCGTCGTCCTGACCGCGGCCGGGCGGCGCCTCCTGCCCTATGCCGGGCGGGTGGGGCAACTGCTGGCGGACGCCGCGCGGGCGGCCCGCGACGACGGCACGCCGGGCGGGCCGCTGACCCTCGGTGCGCTCGAGACCACGGCGGCGCTGCGGCTGTCGCCCGCCTTGGCCGCCTATGCCGCGGCCCATCCGGCGGTCGACCTGGCGCTGCGCACCGGCACCACGGCCGAGCTGGTGGCCGAGGTGCTGGCGCGGCGGGTCGACGGCACCTTCGTCTGCGGCCCGGTGCACCACCCCGACCTCGCCGCCGAGGTCGTGTTCGAGGAGGAGCTGGTGCTGCTGACCGCGCCCGGCGCCGGCGGGCTCGACCGGCTGCTGGCCGACGGCACCGCGTCCGGCGGCCTGCGCATCGTCGTGCTGCGCGCCGGCTGCTCCTACCGCCAGCGGCTGGAGGAGGTGCTGGCCCGGCGCGGGGCGGTCGGCCTGCGCCGGCTCGAATTCGGCACGTTGGAGGCGATCTTCGGCTGCGTCGCCGCCGGGCTCGGCATCACCCTGCTGCCGCGCGCCCTGATCGGCCCGGTCTGGGCCGCCGGGCGGGTGGCGGTGCACGGCCTGACGCCGGCCGAGGCGCGGGTCGAGACGCTGTTCATCCGCCATCGCGACGCGCCGGAGACTAGCGCGCTGACCGCCTTCCTCGACCTGTTCCGTGCCGATGGGGCGGTCCGTGCGGCGGAGTAGTCATCTGCCATAGTGATGGTGATGATCAAAAGTAGACATTATTCGAGACGGCTCGCCCTCCCTATCCTGGTGGCATGTCCTCCGCCGCCCTTCCCCGCCCGATCCTCTCCGCCCTGTGCGCCAGCCTGGTCGGCATCGGCCTGGCGCGCTTCGCCTATACGCCGCTGATCCCGTCGCTGATCGACGCCGGCTGGCTGACGCCGGGCGGGGCGGCGCAGCTCGGTGCCGCCAATCTCGCCGGCTATCTCGCCGGCGCCCTGTGCGCCCGTCGGCTCGCCGCGCCGGCCGGGCCGGTGCCGCCGCTGCGCGGCATGATGCTGCTCGCCGCCATCTCCTTCCTGGCCTGCGCGGTGCCGCTGTCGCCGCTGTGGCTGCTGGCCTGGCGCTTCGCCGCCGGCCTCGCCGGCGGGGCGATCATGGTGCTGGCCGCCCCGGCTGTGCTGCCCGGGATCGAGCCGGCGCATCGCGGCCGTGCCGGCGGGCTGATCTTCGCCGGCGTCGGGCTCGGCATCGCCGCCTCCGGCACGCTGGTGCCGCTGCTGCTGCAGGCGGGGCTGGAGGCGACCTGGGCCGGCCTCGGCGTCCTGGCCCTGGCGCTGACGGCGCTGGGCTGGGGCGGCTGGCCCTGGGCCTCGCCGGCCGCGCCCGAGGCGGCTTCGGCCGGATCCCGTCCGCCGGCCCTGGCGCTGGCCGGGCTCAGCGCGGAATACGCGCTCAACGCCGTCGGGCTGGTGCCGCACATGGTCTTCCTGGTCGACTTCGTGGTCCGCGGCCTCGGCCGCGGCCTCACGGCCGGCGCGGTCGACTGGGTGCTGTTCGGCCTCGGCGCGGTGGCCGGGCCGGTGCTGCTCGGCCGGCTGGCCGACCGGGTCGGTTTCCGGGCCGCGCTGCGCCTGGCCTTCCTGGTCCAGGCCGCGGCCGTCGGCCTGCCGGCCGTGGCCGACGGCACCGTGGCGCTGGCCGCCTCCAGCCTGGTCGTCGGCGCCTTCGTCCCCGGCATCGTGCCGCTGGTGCTCGGCCGGGTCCAGGCGCTGGTCGCCGATCCGGCCGCCCGCGACGCCGCCTGGCGCCGGGCCACGGTCGGCTTCGCAGTCGGGCAGGCCGCCGCGGCCTACGGCTTCTCCGCCCTGTTCGCCGGCGGTTCCGGCCACGCCCTGCTGTTCGGGATCGGCGCCGCGGCGCTGGTCCTGGCCTTCGCCCTCGACATCGGGCTCGACCGCCCGTCCCGCTGGGGGCACCCTGCGTCCGACTTCCGCATGAGGATCCGGCCATGTCCGTCGTCACCCCGCTGATGCAGCGCTTCGGCCTGCGCCACCCGATCCTGCAGGCGCCGATGGCCGGGGGCGGCGACACGCCGGCCCTGGTCGCCGCGGTGTCGGGGGCCGGAGGCCTGGGGTCGATCGGCGCCGCCTATCTGACGCCGGACCAGATCCTGGAGGCGGCGCGGGCGGTGCGGGCGCGCACCGCGCGGCCCTTCGGCATCAACCTGTTCAGCCCGGCCCCGGTGCCGGACCTGCCGGCCGACGCCGACCGGGCGGTGGCGCGGGTGGCGCCGTTCTATGCCGAACTCGGCCTGCCGGTGCCGTCCTTCCCGCTGCCGCAGGGCCCCGACTTCGACGCCCAGCTCGCGGCCGCGCTCGACAGCGGCGCCGCGGCGGTCAGCTTCACCTTCGGCCTGCCCCCGGCCGCTTCGCTGGCAGTGATCAAGGCGCGCGGCGCGGCGCTGTTCGGCACCGCGACCACGGTGGAGGAGGCGGTCGCCTGGCATGAAGCCGGCGCCGATGCGATCGTCGCCCAGGGCAGCGAGGCCGGCGGCCATCGCGGCAGCTTCGCGGCGGGCTTCGCGGATTCGATGATCGGCACCATGGCGCTGGTGCCGCAGATCGTCGATGCCGTGCCGCTGCCGGTGGTCGCCTCCGGCGGCATCATGGACGGACGTGGCATCGCCGCGGCCCTGGCGCTCGGCGCCGAGGCGGTGCAGATGGGCACCGCCTTCCTGACCTGCGATGAGGCCGGCGTGTCCGATGCCTACAAGGCTGCGATCCTGGCGGCGCGCGAGCATGAGACCCGGCTGACCCGCGCCTTCAGCGGCCGGCCGGCCCGCGGCATCGTCAATCGCTTCATGACCGCGGTCGAGCCGCCGGGCGAGCCTTCGGGTGCGCTGCCCTTCCCGCTGCAGAACGCGCTGACCCGGCCGCTGCGCGGCGCGGCGGGAAAGGCGGGGCGGGCGGAATTCCTGTCGCTCTGGGCCGGGCAGGGGCTGCGCCTGGCCCGGCGCCAGCCGGTGGCCGAGCTGGTCGCGCGGCTGGCGGCGGAGACCGGGGCGGCGATCGCCCGGCTGAAGGGCTAGCTAACTGCTCTTCAGCGACGCCTTCACCGCCTCCAGCCCCGGCTTGCCGTCGATGGTGGTGACGCCGTCGAGCCACCTGGTCAGCAGCTCGGGGTTCTCGGTCAGCCATTTCCGGGCGGCGGCGTTCTGGTCCATGCCCTCGTCCAGGATCATCGCCATCATCCGGTTCTCGGTGTTCAGGTCGAACACCAGCTGCCTAGCGAATTTCTGTACGTTCGGGCAGCCGGCCAGCCATGTCCGGTTGGCCAGGGTGCGCACCGTGGCGCCGCCGTAGTTCGGGCCGAAATAGGCGTCGCCGCCGCTGAGATAGTCGATCTTGTACTTGATGTTCATCGGATGCGGCGCCCAGCCCAGGAACACCACCCATTCGCCGCGCCGCGCCGCCCGGTCGACCTGGGCCAGCATCGCCTGCTCGCTGGCCTCGACCAGGTTCCAGCCGCCGAGGCCGAACTCGTTCTTCTCGATGATGGCCGACAGGTTCTTGTTGGCGGAGGAGCCGGGTTCGATCGAGTAGATCGACTTGCCGAACTTGTCGGCGAATTTCTGCAGGTCGGCGAAGTCCTTGACCCCGGCCTCATGGGCCTCGCGGTTGACCGCCAGCGTCACCTTGGCGTCGGCCAGGTTGGTGCCGACCAGCTCGACCCCCTGCTTCAGATAGGGCTCGACCATCTCGGTCTGCGACGGCATCCAGTTGCCGAGGAACAGGTTCACCTGGTTGTTCTTGAGCGATTCGAAGGTGACCGCGACCGACAGCATGTCGACCTTGGGCTCGTAGCCAAGCCCGGTCAGCACCGTGCTGGCCAGGGCCGTGGTCGAGGTGATGTCGGTCCAGCCGACATCCGACAGCTTGACGGCCTTGCAGGCCGCGTCGTCGGCCAGCGCGTCGCCAGCCGGGGCCAGCGCGGCGATCGCCGCGGCGGCGAAAAGGAAACGTCTCGCATTCATCACTGCCTCCTGTCTGTCCTCATGGGAACGGGGGGCGTTGTCAGCCCTTCTCGTCCTCCGCGGCGGCCTCGTGGGCGGCGCGGATCTCGCTCAAGCGGTCATGGATCTCGGCCTCGAACGGCGCGACCTTCGGCCCGGTCGCGTCGATCGACAGGTTCAGCACCTCGCTCTCGGCCAGCACGGTGCCGTCCGCGGTTCGGCGCATGAGGTGGTGCAGGGTGAAGCGCTTGGCGTCCATCGCGCCCAGCCGGGTCTCGACCGCCACCTCGTCGCCGGCATGGGCCTCGCGCCGGTAGCGGATCTTCATCTCGCCGGTGAAGACCGTGCGCCGGCTGCGCGCCCGGTAGGCGGCGTCGATGCCGGCGAAGTCCAGGAAGGCGTCGGTGGCGTGGCTGAAGATGACGGCATAGTAGCCGTCGTTCAGATGGCCGTTGTAGTCGGTCCACTCCGCCCGCACGGTCTCATGATGCAGCCGCAGCGGCGCCGCGATCGTCCGGTCCGAGGGGGCTGTCGGGTTGGCCGCGGTCGCTGGCATCCGCCGGTTGGTCCTCGCCTGCGGCCCGTCTCTCGTCGGACGGGCTCGGATGCTGGCGATGCTACGCGGCGGCTGCGGGCCTCATTGACCGAAGGCGACGCCGACCTGATCGAAAGCGCCGCCCTTCCGCCGGGCCGGAGAGGGCCGGCGGCTCAGAGACCCAGCAGCAGGCCGAGCTTCATGCCGAGGGCCCGGAAGATCGAGGCCTCCGGCATGTCCTGGGCGGCGACCAGCGGCACCTTGCGCACCGGCCCGTCCGGCGGGGCGATGTCGATCTCGCCCAGCACCTGGCCCTTGGCGATCGGCGCCTCGATCGGCTCCCGGAACCGGGCGGTGACGGTCATCTTGTCGAAATCGGCAGGCTGCAGGGTCATGGCCAGGTCCTGCGCCACCGTCACCGGCACCTTGTCCTCGGCGCCGAGCCAGACCGTCGCCTCGTCGACCGTGGCGCCGGCCTTGAAGAGCGGGTACAGGCGGAACTGGTTCCAGCCCCATTCCAGCAGGCGGGCGCCTTCGTCGGCGCGGGACTGCATGCTGGGCAGCCCGTTGACCACCAGGATCAGCCGCCGGTCGTCGCGCACGCCCGAGGCGGTCAGGCCGTAGCCTCCGGAATCGGTGTGGCCGGTCTTGATCCCGTCCACGCCCATGTCGCGGTACAGCAGCGGGTTGCGGTTGCCCTGCTTGATCTTGTTCCAGGTGAACTCGCGCTCGCCGTCGTAGCGGTAGTATTGCGGGAAGTCCGAGATCATCCGCTCGGCCAGGATCGCCAGGTCCCGTGCGGTCGAATAGTGCTCCGGGTCCGGCAGGCCGTTGGAGGTGACGAAGTGGCTGGCGTTCATGCCCAGCGTCTTCGCCATCTCGTTCATGCGGTCGGCGAAGGCGCTCTCCGACCCCGCCAGGCCTTCGGCCAGCACCACCGCGGCGTCGTTGCCGGACTGGATCAGCAGGCCGCGCAGCAGGTCCTCGACCCGGATGCTGTCCCCGACCTGGACGAACATCTTCGACCCGCCGGTCTGCCAGGCCTTCTTGCTGACCGGGAACTTCGTGTCGAGCGTGATCCGGCCGTCGCGCAACGCGTCGTAGACCAGATAGGCCGTCATCATCTTGCTCATCGACGATGTCGGCATGCGCTCGTCCGCCGCCTTCTCCATCAGCACCGTGTCGGTGGTGGTGTCGATCAGGATCGCCTGCCTGGCGATGGTGTCGACGGTGGCCGCGCCGGCGGGCAGTGCGGCCAGGGCGGCGAGGAGGATTGTGGCACGGAGGAGGGGGGCCGGCATCGCGATCTTGGTCATGGGGCGGGGCATGGATCGCAGGGATAGCGTCAACTGAGGCCGCTGCCAACCCAAGCCTTCACGACCGGCCGCGGCGAAGCGCGCAGGGACGGCGACGGTCCGTCGGCCTGCCGCTTGCCGGGATGCAGTGATCGCAGCCGATCCCCCATCTGGGGGTGATAGGAGGGCGGTCGCCTGCTCTAAGATGAGAACGGATAACCTGTCGGCCTGTCCCTTTCGGGTCATAGCGCAAAGGTCGCGCGACTTGTACAATGCCAGGCGTGGTGGGGGCCACGTCTGTCGAATAGGCGAGATGCAAGATGGGGGAGCAACAGGTTTTAGGAAAACAAACATATTCATTTTTATGTAAGTTTTATAGATGATTGCGTTCCTACACGTGGCTCAACGCCCCCGGGAGATATTGTTCCCATGCTGAAGCACGCCGACATCTGGGCGGCGATCGACCGTCTCGCCAGGCTCAACGGTCTGTCCGCATCCGGCCTCGCGCGCCGCTCAGGGCTGGACCCCACGACCTTCAATCCAAGCAAGCGCCAGTCGAGCGACGGCAAGCTGCGCTGGCCGTCCACCGAGAGCATCTCCAAGATCCTCGACGCGACCAGCAGCTCGATGGCCGCCTTCGTGCGGCTGATCGACGACGGATCGGGCCTGCCGGCCCGGCGGATCCCCGTGGTCAGCCACGCCCAGGCCGCCGCCGACGGGCTGTTCGACGACGCAGGCCACCCCACCGGCAAGGGGTGGGACGAGGTGGACTTCCCGAACCTGTCCGACCCGAACGCCTATGCGCTGGAGGTCACGGGCGGCGACCTGGCGCCGATCTACCGGGACGGCGACGTCATCGTCGTCTCGCCGGCGGCCGGGCTGCGCCGCGGCGACCGGGTGGTGGCGAAGACGGCGGACGGGGCGCTGCTGATCGGCGAGCTGGTGCGGATCAGCGCCAACCGGATCGATCTGAAGCCCCTGTCGGGCGACGAGCCGATGCAGTCGCTGAAGCTGTCGGACGTGGTCTGGAAGGCCCGCATCGTCTGGTCGAGCCAGTAGCCGCGGCCAGGCCGGCCTCTGCGTCCGGCGCAGGGCTGGGGCATCGGCCGCCGGGCGGTGTTGGCGCCGCCCGGCCGCTCGCCTATGCTCCGCCGGTCATAGGATGCGGGATCGGACGGACGACATGGCGAGACAAGCGTGGACCTTCCTCGACGGCTCCTGGCAGGAGGGCAATCCGCCGATCATGGGGCCGCTGACGCATGCCGCCTGGATGGCCTCGATCATCTTCGACGGCGCCCGCGGCTTCGAAGGCGTGGCGCCGGACCTCGACCGGCATTGCGCCCGGGCCGTGGCCTCGGCCAAGGCCATGGGGCTGGAGGCGACACTGCCGGCCGAGGAGATCGAGGCGCTGGCCCGCGAGGGGCTGCGCCGTTTCCCGGCCGACGCCGCGGTCTATATCCGGCCGATGTTCTGGGCCGAGGACGGCTGGATCGAGCCCGACCCGGCGGCGACGCGCTTCTGCCTGTCGATCTATGATTCGCCGCTGCCGCAGCCGGGCGAGGACAGCGCCTGCTTCGCCCAGGGGCTGCGCCGGCCGTCGCCGGAGATGGCGCCGACCCGGGCCAAGGCCGCCTGCCTGTACCCGCAATCCGGCTTCGCCATGCGCCAGGCCAAGAGCCGCGGCTTCACCAATGCGGTGATGCTGGACCCGATCGGCAACGTCGCCGAATTCGCCACCGCCAACATCTTCATGGCCAAGGACGGCGCGGTGCACACCCCGGCGGCGAACGGCACCTTCCTGGCCGGCATCACCCGCCGCCGGGTGATCGAGCTCTTGCGCCGTGACGGGGTCGAGGTGGTCGAGCGCGCGATCCGGCCGGATGAGCTGGCGGATGCCGACGAGATCTTCCAGACCGGCAACTTCGCCAAGGTGCTGCCCTGCACCCGGCTGGAGGATCGGCATCTGCAGCCGGGCCCGTTCTACGCCAAGGCCCGCAAGCTGTACTGGGAGTGGGCGCATTCCTGAGGATCCGTCCGATAATGCGGCCGGCGCGGCCGCCTGGCGGCGGACTCGAAGCTTCCGGTGCTCACGCACCCAAACGTGCGCTGCGCGCCGGTTCTCGAAACCACCGCCAGCCGACTCACGCCAACCGCATTCTTGAACGGACCCCAGAGCGCATTCGATGAGCGACCCTGTCCCGCCCGAGCTGGTCTCCAAGGACACGCGCAACCTGGTCCGGGTGCTCGAGCACCAGGGCATCACCCTGGTGTTCGACGTCGGCGCCAATGTCGGCCAGTACGCGCAGCGGCTGCGGCGCGGCGGCTATGCCGGGCGGATCGTCTCGGTCGAGCCGCTGTCGGCCGCCCATGCCGCGCTGACCGCGGCGGCGGCCGGCGATCCAGACTGGGCGGTCGAGTCGCGGATGGCGCTGGGCGACAACGACGCGCCGGTGACGCTGCAGGTCTCTGGCGAGAGCGACATGAGCTCGGTGCTCGACTTCACCGCCGAGATGGCGGACCTGCTCGATGGCTCGGCCTATGTCGGCACCGAGGTGGCGTCGCAGGCGCGGCTGGAGCGGATCTTCCCGCGCCACGCCCGGCCGGACGACCGGGTGCTGCTGAAGATCGACACCCAGGGCACCGAGCGCCAGGTGCTGGACGGCGCGCGCGGCGTGCTGCCGCGCATCGCCGCGGTGCAGATGGAGCTGTCGGTCGTGCCGGTCTATGACGGCGAGCCGTCGTATCTCGACAGCATCCGGCACATGGCGGAACTCGGCTTCGTCCCGGCCCTGTTCATCCCCGGCTATTTCAACCGTCGCACCGCCCGGCTGATCGGCATGGACGGCGTGTTCGTGCGGCCGGGCTAGCCGGATCTCCATGGCCACTTCAGCGCGTCCCGGCCGCCTGCCGGTCATCGACCTGCTCCGCGGCCTGGCGCTGCTGGCGATGGCCCTCTACCACCTGTCCTGGGACCTCAGTTTCTTCCGCTTCGTCGACTGGGACCTGGTGGACGATGCCGGCTGGATCGCGGCGCGCTACCTGATCGCCGGCAGCTTCCTGGCCCTGGTCGGCGCCGGCCTGGTGCTGTGGGACGTGCGGGGGCGCGACTGGCGGCGCTGGGCCATCCGGCTGAACAAGGTGGCGGCCGGTGCGGCGGCAGTCACGGTCGCCACCTGGTTCGTGATCCCGGACCAGTTCATCTTCTTCGGCATCCTGCACTGCATTGCCGTCGCCAGCATCCTCGGCCTCTTGTTCCTGCGGCTGCCGCCGGTCCTGAATTTCGTCCTCGGTCTCGCCGTGATCGCGCTGCCGATCCTGTGGCGTTCGACGCTGTTCGACCCGTCCTGGCTGCTGTGGACCGGGCTCGGCACCCTGCCGCCGCGCAGCAACGACTACGAGCCGCTGTTCCCCTGGTTCGGGCCGGTGCTGCTGGGCATCGCCGCGGCCCGCTGGTGGCTGCGGGCCCGCGCGCCCGGCGGCGCCGTCGACGGCGATATCCCGGGCCGGCCGCTGCGCTGGGCGGGGCGGCACAGCCTGGCCGTCTATCTGATCCACCAGCCGCTGCTGATCGGCCTCCTGCTGCTGGTCGGGATGGCGCTCGGCCGAGACCCGCAGGCGATGCTGTCGCCGCCGCCCGACCCGGCGCCGCTCCTGATCGACTGCCAGGTGCAATGCGAGCAGCGGGGCGGCGGCACCGAGACGTGCCATGCCTATTGCGGCTGCATGGTCGACGGGGTCCGGGCCCAGAGCCTGTGGCCGGCGCTGCGGCCGGATGCGGCGCCCGAGCTCAAGGATCGCCTGCTGGATCTGGCCGCATCCTGCAGCCGCTAGCACAGGGGCAAACATGACGGAAAATTCGCTCGCGTGCCGCCGACCGCCGCCCTAGTCTCGGCGCCGATGCCCGGATTGCCCTGCCGACCCCTGCCATGAGCCCGCCCGACGAAGACAGCCCGTCCGGCGCGACGCGGGATGTCGGCTGGTCGGCGCTGATGGTTGCGGCCCAGGCGGGCGACCGGGCCGCCTATCACCGGCTGCTGATCGAGATCACCCCCTATCTGCGGGCGCTGGCCCGCCGGTCGCTGCGCCGCCCGGCCGACGCCGAGGATGCGGTGCAGGACGTGCTGCTGACCCTGCACAATATCCGCCGGACCTATGATCCCACCCGGCCCTTCCAGCCCTGGCTGGTGGCGATCGCCCGGCGGCGGATCGTCGACCGGGTGCGCATCCAGATCCGCACCACCGGCCGCGAGACGGCGATCGAGCCGTTCCAGGAAACCTTTGCCGCCCCCGAAACGAATGAGTTGGGAATGGAGGCCGATTCGATCACGCTGCGGCGCGCGATCGCGGAGCTGCCGCCGGGCCAGCGCCAGGCGGTGGAGCTTCTGAAGCTGAAGGACATGTCGCTGAAGGAGGCATCGGCCGCCAGCGGCGCGTCGGTGCCGGCGCTGAAGGTCGCGATGCATCGCGCGCTGAAGGCGCTGAAGGGGGCGTTGGGACCGAAATGACGGAGACGGAGCGCACTCGCACCGAAGACCTGATCGCGCAGCTGGCCGCCGATGTGCGGCCGGTCCGTCCCTTGCGGCCGCCGATGCTGCGGGCCCTGCTCTGGCTGCTCGTCGCCGTCCTGGTGATCGGAACCGTCGTCGCGGCCTTCGGGATCCGGCCCGATTTCATGGATGAGATGGGCGAGACCCACTACCAGCTGGAGTGGGCGGGCTCGATGCTGACCGGCATCCTCGCGGCCGTCGCCGCCTTCTATGTCAGCCTGCCGGACCGGTCGCGCGCCTGGGCGCTGCTGCCGCTGCCCGGCCTGGCGCTCTGGCTCTTCTCCATCGGCTACGGCTGCATGACGGACTGGGTGCGCCACGGGCCGGACGGCTTCGCGCTCGGGGTCAGCTTCTTCTGCTTCCGGTCGATCCTGCTGATCAGCATCCCGCTGTCGCTGGTGCTTCTGGCGATGCTGCGTCTTGCAGGGCCGGTGCGGCCGGTCGCGACGATCGCCAGCGGATTGCTGGCCGCGTCGGCGCTGTCGGCCTGCGGCGTCTCGATGTTCCATGGCGACGAGGCCACGCTGATGGTCCTGATCTGGCATGGCGGTGCCGTGGCGCTGCTGGTCGGGCTGGGCACGCTGCTGAACCGCCGCCTGTTCGGCCTGTTCGCGCCGCGCCCGGCCGGCCAGGCCGGCTGACCAGACGGCCCCGGCTACAGCCGGGCCGCCCCCAGGATCCGGCCGTCCGCCGCCTGCAGCAGCACGGCCGCCCGATCGCCGGCCGGCCGCGCCGCCGCGATGGTGCCGCCGGGCGACCAGCCGTCCAGCCGGGTCAGGCTGCGCACGACATTGCGGTCGACCAGGGTCTGCCCGGCGTTCTCGCCCCGCCGCACCGGCGTCTCGTGCCGGTCGTCGAAGCCGACCAGCCACAGCACCGCATCCGCCGGGGCGGCGGGGTCCACCGCCACCTGCAGCGCCGAGTCCGACGCCGTGAGGGCGAGCGGCACCGACGGGTCGGAGCGGGCGTCGGCGATCGCCGATTCCATCGCCTCGCGGTCGGAGCCGACGACATCGCGGCCGCCATCGACCACCGCCTGCGGCGTGTAGACCTGGCCCGACCCCATCTGCGCGGCATAGGCGCTCTGCCGCGCCGTGGCCCAGGCGCTGGAGAACGGGTCCGTCCAGCCCAGCCGGTTCCAGTAGTCGACATGGAAGGCCAGCGGCAGCACCCCCGGCCGGTCGGCCAGCGTCGCCAGCAGCGCGTCGGCGGGCGGGCAGGAGGAACAGCCCTGGGAGGTGAACAGCTCCACCACCACCGGCCGCTCGGCGGCGACGGCGGCGGGAGCGGACAGCGCGGCCAGGGCGAGCAGGCCGGCGAGGAGCGGTCGGGTCATGTCCTGTCTCTGAGACGGAAACCTGCCTCCCGGTTCGGCCCGGTCCGGCACCTGGTTACGGCCGGAAACACGAGGGGGCTTGATTCGCGATTGATAATCGTTCTCAAATAGGCCGACCGTTCACACGGAGAGTCCAGAATGGACGAGGACCAGATCACCGAGCCGAGCGACCGCCGCGCCCTGCCTTTTGCCGAGCAGCTGGTGCTGTGGGCGTTGCGGCTCAGCGTCGTCGGGCTGAAGACCGGGGCGCCGACCGACCATCCGGTGCTGCTGGCCTTCCGCAAGGTCGGCGCCGAGGCGGCGGCGGAGCGGATCGGCCTTTTGACCCGCATCATCGGCTTCGGCGCCGAGCGGCGGGTGCAGATCGGGGTGCCCTGCGCCTTCACCGTCACCGAGGATGAGCGCCGGATCCTGGACCTGGTCGCGATCGGCCAGTCGGGCGTATCGGGCACGCTGATGCTGCGCGGCATGCTGTCGCCGGCCGCCTGCCGCGCCGCCGCCGGCCTGTGCGCCGAGCTCGGCGGCCTCCTGGCCGAGGCGGGGGTGATGCTGCAGCGGCCTGCCGCGCCGCCGCGGCCGCTGCGGATGCCGGCCAACCAGGCATCCTTCGGCCTGGTCCGGGCGGCGCTGCCATGAGCGACGAGGCGCATGACTGCGACGACGCCGGCGCGCCGCCGCTGACCCGGGCCGAGACGCTGGTGCTGTGGGCGATCCGCGCCTGGGTCGCCGGCCATCGCCACGGCATCCCCGTGATCGCCAACCTTCGCACGGCCTTCCGCAACGAAGGCGCCCCGGCGGCGGCCGAGGCGGTGGACGACCTGATGGGCTTCATCGCCGACGGCGCCGGCCGCACCATCCAGGTGAACTGCCCGCGCTGCCGGCAGGTGACGGAGGATGAGCGGCTGCTGCTCGACATCGTGGCGCTGCACCAGCAGGGCGAGACGCTGTGGGTGCCGTTCCTGGCCCGCGCCATCCTGACGCCGGCCGCCACCCGGCTGTGCGCCCTGCCCTTCGCCGCGGTGGCGGACACCCTGCAGGATGGCGGCATCGTGCTGCCCGCGGTCGCCGGCCAGGTGCCGCCGCCGGAGGCCGCCGCCCATGCGGTCCCGGCCGGGACGACGATCCACTGACGCGACGGCCGGGGATGAAGGGTTGCCCCCGGACCGGTTTGCCGCCATGAATCGGCCAGGGAACGAGAAAGAAGCGAACAGCTGACCGATGCGTGGCGGACGTGTGTTGCTGGTCGAGGACGACGTGCTGGTGCGTCTCCTCGCCGTGGAGGCCCTGACCGACGGCGGATTCGATGTCGCCGAGGCGGCGGACGGGCCCGAGGCGCTGCGCCTGCTCGACGGCGGCGAGTTCGACCTGATGATCACCGATGTCGGCCTGCCGGGCATGACCGGGGCCGAGCTCGCCGCCCAGGTGCGGCGCGAGCGGCCGTCGCTGAAGGTGCTGTTCACCACCGGCTACGGGGTCGAGGACGGGGTGCCGGCCGACCTGCCCACCCTGCGCAAGCCCTACGCCGCCGACGCCCTGGCCTCCACCGTGCGGTCGATGCTGGCGTCGTCGCCCGGCTGATCAGCCCTCTGCCACCTTCGGGCCGCCATGGACATGCGGCGGCAGCTCCTCGGTCGGGCCGCCGGGCATGATCGGCCGCGGCGCGAAGCGGCCCAGCGAGATCAGCCGGTCGTACATCACCAGCGCGCCGGCCAGCGACAGGTTGAGCGAGAAGCGGGTCGGGATCTGCACGATGTGGTCGCAGCGCGCCACCATCTCCGGCGACAGGCCGCCACGCTCCGACCCCAGCACATAGACCGCCCGGCGCGGATGGCGGAAGCTCGGCAGGGCGACGGACCCGGCCATCAGCTCGATCCCGACCAGCGCGCAGCCCTGCGGCAGGGTCAGCGACGCGACGTCGGGATAGGTGTAGAGCGGCACCGTGCCGGCGGCGCTCGACGTGTCGCTCCAGCCGAAATCGACCGTCTCGGCCACCGGCGCCACGGTGAAGCAGAAGGCCGCGCCGAAGGCATGGCCGGTGCGCAGCAGGGCGCCCACATTCATCGGCTTGCTGATGCCCTCGCAGCCGATCGCGAAATAGCCTTTCATCCGGGCCCCGTCCGTGTCGTCCGGCTCCGACCTTGCCCCGCGGCGGGCGCAAGGGCAAGGTGCGCGCCGGAAAGGCCCCGCCCCATCCCGCCGAGACGACCATGACCGACCATCAGCATCACGCCCATGGGCACGACCACGGCCATGCCGCCGGAACCGCCGACCTCGCCGGCGGCGGCGCGCCGATCCTGGTCGAGGTCACCCGCGGCCCGGTGGTGGAGAGCCGTCATCGCGGCAGCGCCCTGATCGTCGACGGCCAGGGCGGGGTGCACGGCCATTGGGGCGAGATCGGCCGGCCGGTCTATGCCCGGTCGGCGATCAAGTCGCTGCAGGCGATCCCTCTGGTCGAGAGCGGCGCGGCCGATGCTTTCGGCCTGGGCGACGAGGAGCTGGCGCTGGCCTGCGCCTCGCATGGCGGCGAGCCGGGGCATGTCGAGCGGGTGGCCGCCTGGCTGGCGAAGATCGGCCTGTCCGAATCCGATCTCGAATGCGGCACTCATCTGCCGTTCCACGAGGGCTCGGCTCACGCGCTGGTGTGCAGTCACGAGCATCCCTCGGCCCTGCACAACAACTGCTCCGGCAAGCACACCGGCTTCCTGACCTCCGCGGTCCATCTCGGCGAGACGACCAAGGGCTACATCCGCTACGACCATCCGGTGCAGCAGCGCATCCTCGGCGTGCTCGAGCAGATGACCGGCTGCGGCCTGGGCGACGCGCCCTGGGCGGCCGATGGCTGCTCGATCCCGACCGTCGCCATCCCGCTGGAGGGCCTGGCCTTCGCCATGGCCCGGATCGCGGATCCCGACGATCTGCCCGAGAAGCGCCGCGCCGCGGTGCTGCGCATCCGCAAGGCCTGGGCGGCGCAGCCTTTCCTGGTGGCCGGCACCGGCCGCTTCGACACCGAGATCATGCAGGCCTGCCGCGGCCGGGTGATGACCAAGGTCGGGGCCGAGGGCGTGTTCTGCGCCGCCCTGCCGGAATACGGCCTCGGCGTCGCCCTCAAGATCGAGGACGGGGCGGAGCGGGCGGCGAATGTCGCCATGGCCGCGATCCTGAAGCGGATCGGCGCGCTGGACGGCGCCGACCCGGAGATCGCCGGCCGCTGGCTGGCACCCGAGATCAAGACCCGGCGGGGAGTGACGGTCGGCGCGGTGCGCGGCGCCGCAGCGCTGGCCGGCGAGGGCTGACGGATGTTGGGTTCGCCTCCGCGAACCCAACCTACGACGGTGGTGTCATTGTAGGTTGGGTTCGTGAATACGAACCCAACGAGCGATCCCTCAATTCGCCCGGTTCCAGGCGGCGGTGGCGAAGCCGGCGGCGACCAGCACGCCGGCCCCGGCCCGGTTGATCAGGCGCAGCACCGAGGGCTTGCCGACGGTGTCGCGCAGCCGGCCCCCGATCCAGGCATAGGCGGCGGCGTTCAGCGCGGCGAGGGTGACGAAGGTGCCTTCCAGCACCGCCATCTGCGGCAGCAGCGGCGCCTCCGGATGCACGAACTGCGGCAGGAAGGCGACGAAGAAGACGATGCTCTTCGGGTTCAGCGCGGTCACCGCGAAGGCGTGCAGCAGCATGGCGCGGGGCGACCGGCCGGCCTCCGGCGCCGTCAGGCCGCCCGCCTTGGGCGCGGCGCGCCACAGCTTGACACCGAGATAGACCAGATAGGCGGCGCCGATCCATTTCAGCACGGTGAAGGCGGTGGCCGAGGCGGCCAGCAAGGCGCCCAGCCCCAGCATCGACAGGGTCATCGCCGTGAAGTCGCCGAGCGCGACGCCGGCCACGATCCACCAGGCATGGGACCGGCCGCGGCCGAGCGCATAGGACAGCACCAGGGTGACGGTCGGGCCGGGGATGATCAGGACGATGCCGGCGGCGAGCAGGAAGGCGAACCACAGGTCGAGCGACATGGCGGCGGCTCCTTTGACGATCCGGCCAGCAATCCACGAGGCTCGGGATTTGTCCAGAGCCGCCAGGACGGTTGCTCAGCCGGCTCCCGCTCTGCCGAAATTCAGCTGGGTGCCGACCGGGTGGAATCCGAGCTTGGCGTAGAGCGGCTCCGCCCCCGCCGCGGCGGACAGCCAGACCAGGTCTCCGCCGGCAAAATAGGCCTCGAGCAGCCGGCGGCACACCGCCTCGGCCAGACCGCGGCGGCGGAAGACCGGCCGGGTGCCCACCGCCGCCAGCTCGGCCGTGTCGCCGCCGATCAGCAGCAGCCCGCTGGCCGCCGGTACGCCGTCGAGCCGGGCGAGGGCGGCCCGCCGGCTGCCGCGGGTCAGGCCCTGCCGCAATCGGACGCGGAAATCGGCCTCGCCGGCCGCGTCCAGCGGCTGGTCGAAGGCCTCGCGCTGGACCAGCATCAGCCCGTCGATCGCCGCCTCGTCCTCCGCCGCCAGTAGCCGGGCCGGATCGTCGGGGCCGGGCCGCCAGGCGTCGCGATGCAGGGTCATCAACGGCGCCTCCATCTCGCGCTCATAGCCCATCGCGTAGAGCGTCGGGGACAAGGCGGGGTGCAGCTCGCGGAAGAACTCGATGCGGAAGCGCCGGCCGGCGGCGTCGAAGGCCTGCTGCAGCTCGGCCACCGCCGGGCGCCAGTCCGGCGCCGGGACGACCGGCACGGCGAAGCTCTGGATCGGGTCGTCGCTGGCGTTGGAGACGAACAGCGCGAAAGGGCCGATATCGGCGCGCAGCCGGCCCTCGGTCGCGGCCGCGAGGGTGTTGGGGACCAGGCGCTGCAGCAGCGCCCGGTTCACCGCCGGTCCCCGATCATGGGCAGGGGGTCACGACAGCGCGGGAAGCAGCCGGTCCATCGCGGTCTCCAGCCGCTCGACCGACCCGGCGAAGCACAGCCGCAGATGGCCCTCGCCGCCGAGCCCGAAGGCCGAGCCGGGGGCGAGGCCGACATTGGCCTCGTGCAGCAGCCGCAGCGCCAGGGCCCGGCTGTCCGGCTCGCCCTCGACCCGGAAGAACAGATAGAAGGCGCCGTCCGGGCGGGTCAGCCGCACCCGCGGCGACTCCGACAGCCGGCCGATCACCAGGTCGCGCGCGGCGCGGCAGCGGTCCACCTGGCTCTGGATGAAAGACTCTCCCTGTTCGACGGCGGCCACAGCCCCGTATTGCAGGAAGGTCGGCACCCCCGAGGTGTTGAACTGCTGCAGGTTCTCATAGACCTGCCCCAGCTCCTCCGACGCCACCACCCAGCCGATGCGCCAGCCGGTCATCGCCCAGTTCTTGGAGAAGGTGTTGACCACCACCAGCCGGTCCTCCGGCTCGGCGATCGACAGGAAGGACGGCGCCACGGAACGGTCGTAGACGAAGCGGGCATAGACCTCGTCGGCGACGATCCAGATGCCGCGGGCGCGGCAGAATTCGAGGATGGCCTTCTGCTCCTCCGCCGTCAGCGTCCAGCCGGTCGGGTTGCCGGGGCTGTTCAGGAACAGGGCGCGGGTGCGCGGCCCGCAGGCGGCGAACAGCCGGTCCAGATCCAGCCGCCAATGGCCGTTCTCGACCCCGATCGGCACCGGCACGGTGCGGCCGCCGGCGATCTCGACGGCGCTGAAGATGTTCGGCCAGACCGGGGCGGGCAGGACCACCTCGTCGCCCGGCCCGACCAGCGCCTGCATGGTCATCATGATCGCCTGCATGCCGCTGACCGTGACGTAGATCCGGCCCGGCGGCACCGTCGCCCCGGCGATCCGGCCGACATAGCCGGCCAGCGCCTCGCGCAGCGGCGGGATGCCGCGCTGCCAGGTGTAGAAGGTCTGGCCCTCGATCAGGGCGCGGTTCGCCGCTTCGGCGATGAAGGCCGGCGTTGGCTGGTCGCCTTCGCCGACCCAGAGCGGGATCAGGTCGGGCTTGCCGCGTCCGGCATTGACCACCTCGACGATGCCGCTCTCCGGCAGCTGCGCGATGTCGGGCCGGATGCCGCCCAGAAGACCCGCCGCCATATGTCCGTCCACGCTGACCTCTCCCTGCATTCGGGCCGGAGGTTAGCAAGACGGGGCGGCGGGCGTCATCCGCGGCCGGCGCATGGGCGTCGCGCGGCCGAAGCGGGGAGGCGAGGCGGGACGATTCCCCGGGAACCGATCGGGGACCGCATTGTTAGGGAGGGTGAGGCCCCAACGGCGCTGGTTCGCGAGCGGCTTCGGTCGCCCGACAGCAGGCGGGCCTCGGCGGCCCCGGCGGAATCCCTCCCCGCCGCAGCCGTGTGAAGCAGGACCCCGTGACCGGATCCCCCCTCCAGGTCGCGGGCGGGGGCGGGGCCTTGCAGCCCCCCCGCCGGCCAGGGTATCCACTTGGGGGTTTGAGTTCAGCCGGGACGGGGGGGTGGCGAGGC
>NZ_JBHYMS010000034.1:44639-75755 GCF_042743185.1 Inquilinus sp. NPDC058860
CGTTTCCGCGGTTTGCTTTTTGGGTTGGTTTTGTTTTTTAGCCCCCGGGCCCCCCCCCGCGGGGGGGGGGGGGGGGGGGGGGCTGCCCCCCCCCCCCCCCGGCCTGCTTCTCCTCTTCGGGATTTCAGTGCAGCCGGAACTCGGCGGTGCAGAGCCGCAGATCGCCAGGCTTGACCACGCCGGTCGCCGCGACCCGGACCGAATGCAGCCTGCCCTCGATGTTGCGGGTCCAGAAGTCGAGGAAGCGATGCAGCTCCGGGAAGCGGGGGGCGAGATCGAGCCTCTGCCAGACGAAGCTCTGCAGCAGCCCCGGATGATCGGGCAGATGGTAGAGGATCTCCGCCGTGGTCAGGCGGTAGCCCTGCAGCTGACGTTCCAGATCGGTCATTCCGTCACCGTCCCTTTCCTTCCGCACGGCCGGGCTTGCACGTCCGGTCCATGAAGGAAATGTGATGTGGATTTCCGATGCGGACAAGGGTATATGTAAGGAAATCAATATGTTAGCAGCGCTCTGGCAGGAGTGCTGCCAGACCGGCGCCGGCTCAGGCGAACAGGTCGCGGTGCTCGCGCTGCACCGTCGGCAAAGCCCGCAGGATCTCCGACAGATGGGCGCGCAGCGCCGCCTCGGCGCCGTCCGGGTCGCGCCGGTCGATCGCCGCCAGGATGGTGCGGTGCTGCGCGATCAGCGCCGGCAGGGACGAGGCCGAGGGCAGCGTCAGGTGGCAGACGCGGTCCATATGCGCCTTCAGGTCCTCGATCACGGTCCAGGCCGACGGGCAGCCGGCCCCCTCGGCGATCGCCGCGTGGAACGCCTCGTCGGCGCGCTGGAACTCGTAGTGCTCGCCGGCCGCGGCCGCCGTCTCCTGGGCCTCGAGGTGGAAGTCGATGCGGGTGCGGGTTCGGGCGTCGAAGCGCTCGCAGGCGCGCCGCACCACCGCGCTTTCCAGCGATTCGCGGATGAAGCGCGCCTCCAGCATCCGCTCGATCGAGATCTTGACCACGAAGGTGCCGCGCCGCGGCAGCACCTCGACCAGGCCCGAGCGGGCGAGGGCGATGAAAGCCTCGCGCACCGGCTGCCGCGACACGCCGTAGCGGAGGGCGATCTCCTGCTCCGACAGCGGCGCGCCGGGCTTCATGGCCAGGGTGACGATGGCCTTGCGGATCTCCAGCTCGATCAGGCGGGCGATGCTGGTGGTCTGGTCGAGGAGATCGAGCGGCGCCATGCGGATCAAGCTCGCGACGGATATTGCATCAGGTCAAGTACCATACTAGGCTGCCTCTTACCATACCAGACAGGGGCCTGATCATACCAGGCCCGGGAACCAGGGGGAGGCGTTCGTGAAATCCATCGTGGCATTGGTCCTGGGGGCGGCGCTGTCGCTGGCGGCCCTTCCGGCTTCGGCGCAGACGCTGCGCTCGGCCGACATCCATCCCGACGGCTATCCGACGGTCGAGGCGGTCAAGTATCTCGGCGAGCTGATGGAGCAGCGCAGCGGCGGCCGGATCAAGATCCAGGTCTTCAACAACGCCCAGCTCGGCGCCGAGAAGGACACGATCGAGCAGACCCGGTTCGGCGTGATCGACATGAACCGGGTGAACACGGCGCCGTTCAACAACCTGGTGCCGGAGACGCAGGTGCTGGGCCTGCCCTTCCTGTTCCGCTCGGTCGACCACATGCACAAGGTCGTCGACGGCCCGATCGGCGACGAGATCCTGAAGGCGTTCGAGCCGCACGGGCTGGTCGGCCTCGCCTTCTACGATTCCGGAGCGCGGTCCTTCTACACCACGAAGAAGGCGATCCGGTCGATCGACGACATGAAGGGGCTGAAGCTGCGGGTCCAGCAGTCCGACCTGTGGATCGCGATGATGCAGGCCTTCGGCGCCAACCCGACGCCGATGGCGTTCGGCGAGGTCTATTCGGCGCTGGAGACCGGCGTCGTCGACGGCGCCGAGAACAACTGGCCGTCCTACGAATCCTCGCGCCATTTCGAGGTGGCGAAGCACTACACCCTGACCGAGCATTCGCTGACGCCCGAGGTGCTGGTGATCTCGAAGATCGCCTGGGACAAGCTGTCGCCCGACGACCAGACGCTGCTGCGCCAGGCGGCCAAGGAGTCGGTGGTGAAGATGCGCGAGCTGTGGATCGCGCGCGAGAAGGAGTCGGAGGAGAAGGTGCGGGCCGGCGGTGCCGAGGTCATCACCGTCGACAAGGCCGCGTTCTCGGCCGCGATGGGGCCGGTCTACGACAAGTTCGTCACCACCGACGCGATGAAGTCGCTGGTGGAGCGCATCCGCGCGGTGCAGTGAGGCTGTGCCATCCGGCCGGCCCCGCCACGTCGCGCGGGGCCGGCCCTTTCGTCATGGGAGATCGGCCGGAATGGCTTCCGTCCTGGCTCTGACTCGCCGGACCCTCGGCATCCTGTCCACCGGCGCCCTGTGGCTGGCCGGCTTCGGCATGCTGGCGATGACCGTCACAGTCGGCTGGCAGGTCTTCGCCCGCTACGTGCTGAACGACACGCCGAGCTGGGCCGAGCCGCTGACGCTGCAGCTGATGGGGTGGTTCATCCTGCTCGGCGCCGCAGTCGGGGTGCGCGAGAGCTTCCATCTCGGCCTCGACCTGCTGCAGCAGGTGCTGCCGGCGGGGCTCAACCGGGTGCTGGAGGGGGTGAACCTGCTGCTCATCCTCGGCTTCGGCGTCGCCATGGTCTGGTATTCGGTCGAGCTCGCGGTCGGCACCTGGACCGCGACCATCCCGGTGCTCGACCTGCCGGGCGGATTCGATTTCATTCCCTTGATCATCGGCGGCGCGCTGATCGCGCTGTTCGCCGCCGAACGGCTGTTCGAACAGATTGCCGGCGTCGAGCACGAGGCGGCGGTCGAAGGCGTGCAGGAGCTGGCGTGATGGAGCTGTGGGTCCTGTTCGGCGGCTTCACGCTGCTGATGTTCATGGGCATGCCGATCGCCTTCTGCCTCGGCATCTCCTCGCTGGCGACGGTGCTGTACATGGGCCTGCCGCCAGTGGTGGTGTTCCAGCAGATCAACTCCGGCATGAACGCCTTCGCCATGATGGCGATCCCGTTCTTCATCTTCGCCGGCGACCTGATGATCCGCGGCGGCATCGCGGCGCGGCTGATCCGCTTCGCCGCCAGCCTGGTCGGGCACATGCGCGGGGGGCTGGGCCAGGTCAATGTCGTCGCCTCGACCCTGTTCGGCGGCATCTCCGGCTCGGCGGTGGCCGACGCCTCGGCGATCGGCGGGCTGATGATCCCGCAGATGGCGGCGCGGGGTTACGCCCGGGACTACGCGGTCAACGTCACCGCCAATTCCGCGATCATCGCGCTGATGATCCCGCCGTCCAACAACATGATCCTCTATTCGATCGCGGCGGGCGGCAACGTCTCGATCGCCGACCTGTTCACCGCCGGCATCATCCCCGGCATCCTGCTGGCGGCCGCGCTGATGGTCGCCGCCTATGTCGTCGCCCGCCGGCGCGGCTATCCCGCCGATCCGTTCCCGGGCCTGCGCGCCGTCGGCCGCTACCTGGTCCTGGCGCTGCCGGGCATCCTCCTGATCGGCATCATCTTCGGCGGCGTCCGCTCCGGCATCTTCACCGCGACCGAAAGCTCCTGCATCGCGGTGATCTACGCCTTCCTGGTGGCGCTCCTGGTCTATCGCGAGCTCGACTGGCGCGGCTTCGTCGAGGCGGTGCAGGGCGCGGTCCGCACCACCGCCATGGTGCTGCTGGTGATCGGCACCGCCGGCGCCTTCGGCTGGCTGATGGCGCTGCTGCAGGTGCAGACGGCGACGGTCCAGGCGATCCATGCCATCTCCAGCGACCCGCTGACGGTGCTGCTGCTGATCAACGTCGCGCTGCTGATTCTCGGCACCTTCATGGATATGGCGCCGATGATCATCATCTGCACGCCCGTCCTGCTGCCGGTGGTCAAGGCCTTCGGCATCGACCCGGTGCATTTCGGCGTGATCCTGATCCTCAACGCCGGCATCGGCCTGAACACGCCTCCGGTCGGGTCGGTGCTGTTCGTCAGCTGCGCCGTCGGCAAGATCACCATCCGCGAGGCGATGCGCACGATCTGGCCGTTCTTCGGCGCCTCGATCGCGGTGCTGCTGGCCGTGACCTACATCCCGGCCCTGTCGCTCTGGCTGCCCGCGGTCTTTCGCTGAGCGAATCTTCGGATGGGCCTTGACCCGTTTCCGCGCTCCCCTTAAATGCGTAGCACTCACCGGCCGAGAGTGCTAACGACCGGCCGGGGCAGGCCCTGAACGCAAATCTCTGAACGAGAGAGTGGGAGAGCGAAGATGCAATTCCGTCCCCTGCACGACCGTGTGCTGGTGCGCCGCATCGAGCAGAACGAGAAGACCGCCGGCGGGATCATCATCCCGGACACCGCCAAGGAAAAGCCCCAGGAGGGCGAGGTGATCTCGGTCGGCGCCGGCATCCGCGACGAGGCCGGCAAGCTGCAGCCGCTGGACGTCAAGGCCGGTGACCGCATTCTGTTCGGCAAGTGGTCCGGCACCGAGGTGAAGCTCGACGGTCAGGATCTCCTGATCATGAAGGAGAGCGACATCCTCGGCATCATCACCGTGAAGAAGTCGGCCAAGGCGGCCTGATCCGCCCCGTCGCCTTCACCGGAATCCCGATAGATAAGGAATAGAGAGATGGCTGCGAAGGACGTTAAGTTCTCGCTCGACGCCCGCTCCCGCATGCTGCGCGGCGTCGACATCCTGGCCGATGCGGTCAAGGTCACCCTGGGCCCGAAGGGCCGCAACGTCGTGCTCGACAAGTCGTTCGGCGCGCCGCGGATCACCAAGGACGGCGTCACCGTCGCCAAGGAGATCGAGCTCGCCGACAAGTTCGAGAACATGGGCGCGCAGATGGTGCGCGAGGTCGCGTCGAAGACCAACGACCTGGCCGGTGACGGCACCACCACCGCGACCGTGCTGGCCCAGTCGGTCGTCCGCGAGGGCGTCAAGGCCGTCGCCGCCGGCCTGAACCCGATGGACCTGAAGCGCGGCATCGACAAGGCCGTCGAGGCCGTCGTCGCGGACCTCAAGACCCGGTCGAAGGTCATCAAGACCAATGCCGAGGTCGCCCAGGTCGGCACCATCTCCGCCAATGGCGAGCGCGACATCGGCGAGATGATCGCCAAGGCCATGGAGAAGGTCGGCAACGAGGGCGTGATCACGGTGGAAGAGGCCAAGAGCCTCGACACCGAGCTCGAAGTCGTCGAAGGCATGCAGTTCGACCGCGGCTACCTGTCGCCGTACTTCATCACCAATGCCGAGAAGATGATTGCGGACCTCGAGGCTCCGTACATCCTCCTGCATGAGAAGAAGCTGTCGAACCTGCAGGCCATGCTGCCGGTGCTCGAGGCGGTGGTGCAGTCGGGCAAGCCGCTGCTGATCATCGCCGAGGACGTCGAGGGCGAGGCCCTGGCCACCCTGGTGGTCAACAAGCTGCGCGGCGGCCTGAAGGTCGCGGCGGTCAAGGCCCCGGGCTTCGGCGATCGCCGCAAGGCGATGCTCGAGGACATGGCCATTCTGACCGGCGGCCAGGTGATCTCCGAGGATCTCGGCATCAAGCTCGAGAGCGTCACGCTCGACATGCTGGGCCGGGCCAAGAAGGTCCTGATCGCCAAGGAAGAGACCACGATCGTCGACGGCGCCGGCGCCAAGAAGGAGATCGAGGGCCGCTGCAACCAGATCCGGGCGCAGATCGAGGAGACCTCCTCGGACTACGACCGCGAGAAGCTGCAGGAGCGTCTGGCCAAGCTGGCGGGCGGCGTCGCGGTGATCCGCGTCGGCGGCGCCACCGAGGTCGAGGTGAAGGAGCGCAAGGATCGCGTTGACGACGCGATGCACGCGACCCGCGCCGCGGTCGAGGAAGGCGTGGTCCCGGGCGGCGGCACCGCCCTGCTGTACGCCTCGAAGGCGCTGGACAAGGTCAAGCCGGACAACGACGACGAGCGTGTCGGCATCGACATCGTCCGCCGTGCCCTGCAGGCGCCGATCCGGCAGATCGTCACCAACGCGGGCGGCGACGCCTCGATCGTTGTCGGCAAGCTGCAGGACAAGAACGACAAGAACTGGGGCTACAACGCCCAGACCAGCGAGTATGGCGACCTGATCAAGGCCGGCGTCATCGACCCGACCAAGGTCGTCCGCGCCGCGCTGCAGAACGCCGCGTCGGTGGCCAGCCTGCTGATCACCACTGAGGCGATGGTGGCCGAGCATGTCGAGAAGAAGCCGGCCGCTGCGGCGCCGGGCGGCGGCATGGGCGGCATGGGTGGCATGGGCGACATGGACTTCTGATCACCCGATCAGATTGTCCAAAAGTCGAATTGTGGAGGGGCGCTCTTCGGAGCGCCCCTTTTTTGCCATATCGGCCGGCGATGCAAGACCTCGTGGGGCCGCTGCAGTCTTTCGATTGCCGGGCCGAGTATCGGCAACTAAATGAATGCAACGGCCCCGGGTTCGACCACCCGGCCGTCCGCGACGGAAGGGGAATTCGTGATGACCGCCTGTTCGAAGAGTGCGCCCTGTCATCGCGGGCCGATCGCCCGCGCTGCCCTGGCGGTCGCCTCGATCCTGGTGCTTGCGGCCTGCGTGCCGGCCGGGACGCAGCAGACCGCCAGCCTGCCGGCGCCGGAGCAGCCCGCGCCGCCGCCCGTATCCCCCTTCGTCCAGGCGATGCGCGACGCCGGCGTCAACGTCGCGATCCCGACGCGCGGCAAGTTCATCCTGGTGAACATCCCGTCCTATGAGCTGATCGCCTTCCAGGACGGCGCCCCGGTGATCCGCAGCAAGGTCGTGGTCGGGGCCGCGGGGACCTCGACGCCCGAGCTGCTGTCGAACATGTACGCGATCAAGTACAACCCGGACTGGACCCCGACGCCGTCGATCGTCCGCAACGAGGCCAGCGTCTACATCCCGTCGGGGCCGCGCAGCCCGCTCGGCCGGCTCAAGCTCGAGCTCGACAACGACCAGTCGATCTATCTGCACGACACGCCGCAGAAGAGCTATTTCGGCCGCGACAAGCGGGCGCTGAGCCATGGCTGCGTCCGGGTCCAGCAGGTCCGGGAGCTGGCGGCCTGGGCCGACGGCGTCAGCGTCGACGAGATCGACCGGAAGATCCGCACCGGCCGCATGTACACCGAGCGGCTGCCGGAGGAGATCCCGGTCTATATCGGCTACTACACCCGCTTCCCGGACGAATTCGGCCAGCCGGTGAACCATCCGGACGTCTACGCCAACAAGGACGAGGCGCGGCAGGCCTACCTGGCCCGCGCCGCCGGCCGCCGCGCGGCCGCGGCGAAGAAGGCGGTCGAGCCGCCGGCCCAGCCCCCGGCCGAGATCATCCCGGGCCAGACGGTGCCCGGCCAGACCGCACCGGGCGGCGAGACCGCAGTGCCGCCGGCGACGGCCCCCGGCGAAACCGGCACGCCGCCCGCGACCCCGGCCCAGCCCGCCGCCCCCGCTACGACGGCTCCGGCTGCCCCTGCCGCGCCGGCGGAGACCCCCGCGGTTCCGGCCGCGCCCGCGGCCCCGGCCGTGACCGATCCTGCGGCCCCGGCTGCTCCGGCCACGACGACGCCGGCCGCGCCGGCGGCTCCTGCGGTCACGCCGCCTCCGGCGACCACGACGCCGGCCGCGCCGACGAGCAACTGACGTAGGTTGGGTTCGCGGACGCGAACCCAACAATGTCCCGGTTGCGCGATGTTGGGTTCGCCAAGCGAACCCAACCTACGGCCTATCCGGGCAGGACCTTCCACACCACGGCCTCGCGCACGGCGCGGTCCTCGATCTCGACGCTGGTCGGCACCTGGTGGCGGGCGATCTCCTCCAGCCCGTCCTGCGGCCGGTAGGTGCGGCCGGGATCGCCCAGCAGCACGGTCTTGCCGGCGCCGGCCAGGGCCCGCAGCCAAGGCATGACCCGGTCCGACATCGGCTTCTCGTAGCAGACGTCGCCGGCGCAGACGATGTCGATGCCGTCCAGCGCCTCGCCGATCCGGTCGCCGCCGTCGGCCTCGACCGCGCAGCCATTGGTCGCCGCGTTCAGCCGGATCGCCGCCACCGCGACCGGGTCGATCTCGGCCGCCGTCACCGCGGCGGCGCCGGCCCGGGACGCGGCCAGCGCGACGATGCCGGAGCCCGAGGCGAAGTCGAACACCCGCTTCCCGGCCACGCTCTCGGGATGGTCCAGGATATATCGCGCCACCGCCTGGCCGCCGACCCAGGCGAAGGCCCAGTAGGGCGGCGGCAGGCCGGTGCGGCGCAGCGTCTCCTCCGTCGCCTGCCACAGCGGCGTCACCTCGGTGGCGAGGTGCAGCACCAGCTCGGGTAGCAGCGGCGTGCGGGTCGGCGCCGTGTTGGCGCGGATGAAGGCGGCGATGTCGTCCATGGCGCCCTTCCTATCCTGCAAGGCGGCGATGAGCCATGGAGTCTTGATGTCCGGCGCCGGAATGCGGAAGATTCGCGAAACGGCGACGGCGCAGACCGTCGCCGCAGACGAGGAAACGACGAGATGGTGAGCCGCCGTGCCCCGGCCCGACCGAAGGACGGTCCGGCCGAAGACGAGATCGGGGAATGTAGTTCCCCGCCCTGCTATCTGCACGAGATCGATCCGGCCTATGCCGGTCTGGACCCGAAGCCCGGGAAGAAGCCCGCGCCGAAGGGTCCGAAGCGCGACGGAGCCGGCTCATGATCCGGGTCAAGCGCGTCTACGACCCGCCCGAGGAGGGCGACGGCTACCGCGTCCTGGTCGACCGGCTGTGGCCGCGCGGCCTGACCAAGGAGCAGGCGGCGCTCGATCTCTGGCTCAAGACCGTGGCGCCGAGCGACGAGCTGCGGCACTGGATCCACCACGAGCCGGAGAAATGGCCGGAATTCTGCCGCCGCTATCATGCCGAGCTGGATGCCCACCCGAACGCGGTCGCCTTCCTGCGGCAGAAGAGCAAGGACGGCTGGGTCACCCTGCTCTATGCCAGCCGCGACGAGCGCCAGAACAACGCCATCGCGCTCGCCAAGTATCTGGGCGGATGATCAGGCCAAGGCGCGGCCGGCGGCGAGCCCGACCAGGACCAAAAGGCCGAACCAGCGGTTCGAGTTGAACTTGGCCAGGCAGTCGGCCGGCCGGTCGGGGACGAGCGTCGCCGCCTGCCAGGCCAGCTGTGCCGCGCCGGCGGCGAGGCACAGCAGGAAGGGCAGGGGCGCCAGCCCGGCCAGCAGGCCGGCCGCGCCGATCCCGAGCACGGTCAGCGCGTAGAAGCCGGCGACCCAGCGCCGCGCGGCGCCGCCGAACAGGCGGGCGGTCGACTTGATGCCGATGCGGGCGTCGTCCTCGATGTCCTGCAGGGCGTAGACCGTGTCGTAGCCCAGCGTCCAGCAGATGCCGGCGGCATAGAGGATCAGCGAGGGCAAGGCCAGCCCGCCGGTCACGGCGGTCCAGCCGACCAGCGCGCCCCAGTTGAAGGCCAGGCCCAGGAAGAATTGCGGCCACCAGGTGACCCGCTTCATCAGCGGGTAGGTGAAGACCACGAGCAGCGAGGCGATGCCGAGCCCGACGGTGGTGCTGTTGAACTGGATCAGGACCAGGAAGCCCAGCAGCAGCAGGGCGATCAGGAACAGCACCGCCTGGGTCGGGCTGATCGCGCCGCTGGGGATCGGCCGGGTGCGGGTGCGCGCCACCCGGCCGTCGAAGTCACGGTCCAGGATGTCGTTCACCGTGCAGCCGGCGCCGCGCATCACCAGCGCGCCGATGGCGAACAGGAGGACGTACCAGAGATCCATCCAGCCGAAGCCGGCCGGCCGCGGCGCCATCGCCAGTCCCCACCAGCAGGGAAGAAGCAGCAGCAGGACCGGCTTCGGCCGATCCAGCCGGGCCAGGGTCAGGTAGGGCCGGACGCCGGGCGGCGCCCAGCGGAGAAGCCGGCTCTCGGCCCGGATGTCGGAGGCGGTGTCGGTCATGGTCCCGTCGCGGAGGTCGCGCTGGCGCATCAGTACCGCCGTTGCGGGCCGGCGGCAAAGGCCGTGATGGGCGCCGTGGTCACGGATGCATCGCCGCCGCGGTCCGCCGCCCCCGCCGCATCGCCTGCGGCGGCTGGCCGAAGCAGCGGATGAAGGCCCGGCGCATCCGCTCCGGATCGGAAAAGCCGACGTCGCGGGCGATCGTTTCGATCGGTTCGGCGCCGTCCTCGACCCGCGGCCGGGCCGCCTCGGCACGCAGCCGTTCCACCGCCTTGGCCGGGGTCTGCCCGGTCTCGGCCAGGAAGGCGCGGCCGAACTGGCGCGGGCTCAGGCATGCCGCCTCGGCCAGCCGGTCGACCGGCAGCGGCTCCCGCAGATTCTCCCGCGCGAAGCTGAGGGCGGCCTGGATCCGGTCGGTGGCCGGGGCGAGGTCGAGCAGGGCGGAGAACTGCGACTGCCCGCCGGGCCGGCGGTGATACACGACCAGGATCCGGGCCACGGCGCGGGCGGCGTCGACGCCCAGATCCTCCTCGATCAGGGCCAGGGCCAGGTCGATGCCGGCGGTGACGCCGGCCGATGACCAGACCGGGCCGTCCTGGACGAAGATCCGGTCCATCTCGACACGGACCTTCGGGTGCAGGCGCTGCAGCGCGGCGGCCTGCAGCCAATGGGTGGTGGCGCGCCGCCCGTCCAGCAGGCCGGCTGCGGCCAGCAGGAAAGCGCCGGTGCAGACGCTGGTCACCCGCCGCGCCGTGGCGGTCTCGCGGATGAAGGCCAGCAGTCGCGCAGATTCCAGCGCCTTGGGGACGCCGCGCCCGCCGGCGACCACCAGCGTGTCCAGTGGCACATCGCCGAAGGGCTGGGTCAGCACCGGCAGGCCGGCGGAGCTTTCGACCGCGCCGCCCTGCTCCGAGATCACCTGCAGCCGGTAGGGCGGCGGCGCGCAGTCCCGGGACGCGGTGTCGAACGCCGCCAGCGGCCCCGACAGGTCGAGGATGTTGAAACCGGGGAAGACCAGGAAGCCGATCGCGCGAGACATGACGGTAAATGAGGGAACAATGTCGTTTCGGACATCACCCTGCGCGACGATACTGCAGTTGTCAATTCCGTCCCGGAGGCCGCCATGGACACCGTCATCGTCTTCCCGATCTATCCCGGCGTCACCCATCTCGACTTCACCGGCCCGCACCAGGTGCTGGCGCGGCTGCCCGGCGCCAGGACCGTCGTCGCCTCGATCGGCGGCGAGCCGGTCGCGGTCGACGGCCTCACCTTCTCCAACCTCGCCCGGCTGGAAGAGGTGGAGCGCTGCGACGTGCTGTGCGTGCCCGGCGGCTTCGGCTGCGTCGATGCGATGCGCAGCGATGCCTATCTGGGCGAGATCCGACGACTGGCCGCCATGGCCCGCTATGTCACCTCGGTCTGCACCGGGTCGCTGATCCTCGCCGCTGCCGGGCTGCTGGAAGGGCGGCGGGCGGCCTGTCACTGGGCCTGGCGCGACCAGCTGGCCTTGTTCGGCGCCATCCCCGATCCCGGCCGCGTCGTCCGCGACGGCAACATTTTCACCGGCGGCGGCGTCACCGCCGGCATCGACTTCGCCCTGACCCTCGCGGCCGAGCTGGCGGACGAGACGGTGGCGAAGGCGATCCAGCTCGGGCTCGAATACGCGCCGGCGCCGCCCTACGACTCCGGCCGTCCCGAGACCGCGGCGCCGGAGATCGTCGAATTGGTCACGGCCCGCAACCGGGCCCGGATGCCGGATCGCCAGGCGATCGTCGAGCAGGTGGCCCGGGAGCGGCGCCGGGCCTGATCCCGGCCGTTCCTCCCAAGGATCCGTTGCCGGCCGGCCGGGCAGCGGCTAGCGTCGCGCATGACCTCCGATGCCCTGCCGCGCACCCGTTTGTTCGTCGACACCCCGCTCGCGGCAGGGCAGCCGGTGCCGCTGTCCGACGCCCAGACGCACCGTCTGCGCGGCGTGCTGCGGCTGGAAGCCGGAGCCGCCATCCGCCTGTTCAATCCGCGAGACGGCGAGTGGCGGGCGCGGCTGGGGAATTTTCGCGGCAACAAGGACGGCCACGCCGTCGCGGATGAACGGATCCGCCCGCCCGAGCCCGTCTCCGACCTCTGGCTCTGCTTCGCCCCGGTCAAGAAGGACGCGGTCGACGCGGTGGTGGAGAAGGGGACGGAGCTCGGCGCCGCCGTGCTGCAGCCGGTCTTCACCCGCTTCACCGACGTCCAGCGCGTCAATCTCGACCGGCTGCGCGCCCATGCCGTGGCTGCGGCCGAGCAATGCGAGCGGCTGGACGTGCCGGAGCTGCTCGACCCGGTCGGGCTCGACGCTCTGCTCGCCGGCTGGCCCGCGGGCCGGACGCTGCTGGTCTGCGCCGAGGCCGGAACGGCCCGTCCCATCGCCGAAGCGGCGGCGGAAGCGTCCGGTCCCGCCGCTCTCCTGGTCGGTCCGGAAGGCGGTTTCGCGCCGGCGGAGCTGGATGCCCTGATTCGTCACGAATTTGTTCGACCCGTCGGCCTCGGCCCTCGTATCCTGCGCGCCGACACGGCGGCCATCGCCGCGCTCGCGGTCTGGCAGATGCTGGCCGGCGATGGGCGCGGCCGGCCGCCGCATCGCGTCTGATACCCGCTGTTCCGACACCCGAGTACCCGCCCATGTCCGGTCCCCAGAGCGCCAGCGCCGCACCGATCGAAAGCAAGGCGCAGCTCGTCGACTATCTCGCCGCCGGGTCCAAGCCGCCCGAGGACTGGCGCATCGGCACCGAGCACGAGAAGTTCGCCTTCCGCCAGTCGGACCTGAAGCCGCTGCCCTTTGACGGGCCGGACGGGATCCGCGCCGTGCTGGAAGGCCTGGCCGGCTGCGGCTGGGAGCGGGTGGAGGAGAACGGCAACCTGATCGCGCTGATCCGCGACAAGGCGTCAGTGACGCTGGAACCGGGCGGCCAGGTCGAGCTGTCGGGCGCGCCGCTGCGCAGCATCCACGAGACCTGCGCCGAGGTGGCGGACCACCTGGCCCAGGTGAAGCGGGTCGGGGAGCAGCTCGGCATCGGCATGATCGGCCTCGGCTTTCAGCCGAAATGGCGGCGCCAGGACATCCCCTGGATGCCCAAGGGCCGCTACAAGATCATGCGCGACTACATGCCGAAGCGCGGCTCGCTGGGCCTCGACATGATGACCCGCACCTGCACGGTGCAGGTCAATCTCGACTTCGCCTCCGAAGCCGACATGGTGAAGAAGTTCCGGGCCAGCCTGGCGCTGCAGCCTGTGGCGACGGCGCTGTTCGCCAACTCGCCCTTCACCGAGGGCCGGCCGAACGGGTTCCAGAGCCTGCGCAGCCACATCTGGACCGACACCGACCCGGACCGCACCGGCGACCTGCCCTTCGTGTTCGAGGACGGCTTCGGCTTCGAGCGCTATGTCGACTACCTGCTCGACGTGCCGATGTACTTCGTCTACCGCGACGGCCGCTACATCGACGCCGCCGGGCACAGCTTCCGCGCCTTCCTCAAGGGCGAGCTGGCGGTCTATCCGGGCCATCTGCCGACGCTGAACGACTGGGCCGACCACCTGACCACCGCCTTCCCCGAGGTGCGGCTGAAGAAGTACCTGGAGATGCGCGGCGCCGACGGCGGGCCGTGGTCGCGCCTGTGCGCCCTGCCGGCGCTGTGGGTCGGGCTGCTCTATGACGGCACGGCGCTCGATGCCGCCTGGGACCTGGTCAAGGACTGGACGACGGCGGAGCGGGCGGCGCTGCGCCGCGACGTGCCGCGCCTCGGCCTCGCCACCCCGTTCCGCGGCGGCACGGTGCGCGACGTGGCATTGCAGGTGCTGGCGATCGCCCGCGGCGGCCTCGCCTCCCGGGCCGCGACCGACGCCATCGGCGGCACCGAGGAAGGTTTCCTCAACGAGCTGCAGCGCATCGCCGACAGTGGCGAGACCCAGGCCTCGGAGATGCTGCGCCGCTACGAAGCCGAATGGGGCGGCTCGGTCGACCCGGTCTTCACCGCCTACGCCTACTGACGCTACGCCTATTGGCCCGGCAGGATTTGCTGGAATTTTAGGCATCCTTCGCCGGCCGCCGCGGAATTTCGCTTGCGGTCGGTGGCACATGCCTTGCTTGATGGTTTCGTCGAGCAGGGACGTGCCGGAGGGATGGTGCAGGCATTCGACGAGATGGGCGGGGACCCGGTCCGGTCCCCCTATGCGGCCCTGGCGGATTGGCTGGCGGCGACGCCCGCCTCGGTCTTCGATCTCAAGCGCCGGGAGGCGGCGGCTCTGTTCCGCCGCATCGGCATCACCTTCGCCGTCTATGGCGAAGGCGGCGACCCGGAACGGCTGATCCCCTTCGACATCATGCCCCGCGTGCTCGACGCCGCCGAATGGCGGCATCTGGAGCAGGGGCTGGCGCAGCGGGTGAAGGCACTGAACGCCTTCCTGCACGACGTCTATCACGGCCAGGAGATCCTGCGCGCCGGCCAGGTGCCGGAGCGGCTGGTGCTGCACAACCCCGGCTACCTGCCGGAGATGCAGGGGCTGGACCCGCCCGGCGGCATCTACACCCACATCGCCGGCATCGACATCGTCCGGGTCGGGCCGAACGATTTCTATGTGCTGGAGGACAACGCCCGCACCCCGTCCGGCGTCTCCTACATGCTGGAAGGCCGCGAGATGATGATGCGGCTGTTCCCGGACCTGTTCGCCCGGCACAGCGTCGCCCCGGTCGAGCACTACCCGCAGGAGCTGCTGGCGACCCTGTCCTCGATCGCGCCGCGCAACTGCGACGGCGAGCCGACGGTCGCCCTCCTGACCCCCGGCATCTACAACAGCGCCTATTTCGAGCACAGCTTCCTGGCCGACCGCATGGGCATCGAGCTGGTGGAAGGGCCGGACCTGTTCGTGCGCGACGCCGTGGTCTACATGCGCACCACCCGCGGGCCGAAACGGGTCGACGTGATCTACCGCCGGATCGACGACGACTTTCTCGACCCGCTGGTGTTCAACCCCGATTCCGTGCTCGGCGTGCCCGGCCTGTACCACGCCTACCGGGCCGGCAACGTCGCTCTGGCCAACGCCATGGGCACCGGCATCGCCGACAACAAGGCGATGTACATCCACGTCCCGGCGATGATCCGCTTCTATCTGGGCGAGGAGCCGATCCTGAAGAACGTCCCGACCTGGGACTGTTCCAAGCCCGACGAATGCGCCCATGTCCTCGGCAAGCTGGACGAGCTGGTGGTGAAGGAGGTGGCGGGGTCGGGCGGCTACGGCATGCTGGTCGGGCCGACCGCCAGCCGGGCCGAGCGCGAGGCCTATGCCGAGCGGGTCAAGGCGCAGCCCGACCTGTTCATCGCCCAGCCGACCCTGGCGCTGTCGACCTGCCCGACCTTCGTCGACCAGGGCGTGGCGCCGCGCCATGTCGACCTGCGCCCCTTCGTCCTGACCGGCCGGGACCAGGTCAGGATCGTGCCGGGCGGGCTGACCCGGGTGGCGCTGCGCGAGGGCTCGTTGGTCGTGAACTCGAGCCAAGGCGGCGGCACCAAGGACACCTGGGTGCTGACGGCATGACGGCGCAGGGACTCAAGACGGGGTCATCGGGATGCTGAGCCGCACCGCCGACAGCCTCTATTGGCTCGGCCGCTACGTCGAGCGCGCCGAGAACCTCGCCCGCATCCTCGAGGTCGCCGACCGCATGGCGCTGACGCCGAACAGCGGCGGCGCGCGGCAGGACGAATGGCACTCCGCCGTCGTCATCTCCGGCTGCGAGACGGGCTTCTACAAGAAGCACGGCACGGCGACACCGGCGGCCGTGGTCGACTACATCGCCCGCGATCCCGACAACCCGTCCAGCATCCGCTCCTGCCTGCAGCGGGCGCGGACCAACGGGCGGGCGGTGCGCGCGGCGCTGACTCGGCCGATGTGGGAGACGCTGAACGCCACCTGGCTCGACCTCGACGGCAAGGAAGGGCTGGCCGCCGGCGGCGACCTGCGCGATTTCCTGGAATGGGTCAAGGAACGGGCGATGCTGTTCCATGGTGCCGTCGCCGACACCATGCTGCGCGACGACGCCCATATCTTCCTGCAGCTCGGCACCATGCTCGAGCGCGCCGACAACACCGCCCGGCTGCTCGACGTGAAGTACCACGTGCTGCTGCCGGCGGATGAGGAGGTCGGCGGCGGCCTCGACTTCTACCAATGGGCGGCGGTGCTGCGCGGCGCCTCGGCGCTCGGCAGCTATGCCTATCTCTACCGCGACGGCATCAAGCCCTGGCAGGTGGGGGAGCTGCTGATCCTGCGGCCGGAAATGCCGCGGTCGCTGGTCGGCTGCCTCGGCGTGATGGGCGAGCTGCTCGGGCAGCTCGCCGATCTCTACGGCCGCAAGCATGAATGCCAGCGGCTGGCCGGCGAGATGCATTCGCGCTTGCGCTACGGCCGGATCGACACGATCTTCCGCACCGGACTGCACGAATACCTGACCGCGTTCATCCAGCAGAACAACATCCTCGGCCTCGAGGTCAGCAAGGCCTATCTGATCTGATCTGATCCGTCCGGCCATGCGCCTCCTGATCCGCCACGAGACCCGTTACCGCTACGACAGCCCGGTCACCCGCACCCTGCAGACGCTGCGCCTGACGCCCCGGCCGAACGACGGGCAGGAGGTGCTGCGCTGGCGGGTGGTGCCGCCGGCCGGGGCCAGCCTCGCCGCCGGCGAGGACGGCTTCGGCAACATCGTCGACGTTCTGTCGCTGGACCGGCCGCACGACGCGCTGACCCTGCTGGTCGAGGGCGAGGTCGTCACCCGCGACACCAACGGCGTCGTCACCGGGACCGAGGAGCGGTTCCCGCCCGCCTTCTATCTGCGCCCGTCGCCGCTGGCCGCAGCGGATGCAGCGCTGGTCGAGCTGGCGGAAGCTGCGGCGACCACGGCGGGGCGCGAGCCGCTGGCCCTGGCCCATGCGCTGATGCTGGCGGTGCACGGCCGGATCGCCTTCCGCCCCGGCCTGACCCACGCCGCCACCACCGCGGCGGAGGCGCTGGCGGCCGGCATCGGCGTGTGCCAGGACCACACCCATGTCTTCCTCGCCTGCGCCCGTCCTCTCGGCCTGCCGGCCCGCTACGTCTCGGGCTATCTGCTGATGGCCGACGGCAGCGTCGAGCAGGCGGCCGGCCATGCCTGGGCCGAGGTCTTCGTCGACGGGCTCGGCTGGGTCGGCTTCGACGCCGCCAACGGGATCTGCCCGACCGAGCACCATGTCCGCGTCGCCGTCGGGCTCGACTATCGCGACGCCGCGCCGGTCCGCGGCCTGCGCCAGGGCGGCGGCGCCGAGGCGCTGGAGGTCGTGGTCCGCGTCGGCCAGTCCCAGACCCAGGCACAGGCCTGAACGCCGCAACCCCATGATGATCCCGGCCATTATCATTCCGGACCGCCCCGCATGACCTACTGCCTCGGCCTGCTGCTCGAAGACGGGCTGGTGATGATCGCCGACACCCGCACCAATGCCGGCGTCGACAACATCTCCACCTTCCGCAAGATGCACATCTGGGAACGGCCGGGCGACCGGGTGATGGTGCTGCTGACCGCCGGCAATCTCGCCATCACCCAGTCCGTGGTCGCCCTGCTGTCCGAGGCGGTCGACGCCGGCGACGGGCGCGAGAGCCTGGTCACCGCACCGTCGATGTTCCGCTGTGCCGAGCTGGTGGGCGAGGCCGTGCGCGCCGTCTGGAACCGCGACGGCCCGGCGATGGAGCAGCATGCCGGCGGCTTCAACGCCTCCTTCCTGCTCGGCGGCCAGATCGCCGGGCGCCGCTGCCGGCTGTTCGAGGTCTACCAGGCCGGCAACTTCATCGAGGCGACGGCCGACACGCCCTATCTGCAGATCGGCGAGCACAAATACGGCAAGCCGATCCTCGACCGGGCCGCGCGGTTCGAAACGCCTTTGATCGACGGGCTCAAGCTCGGCCTGGTGTCGATGGATTCGACCCTCCGCAGCAACCTGTCGGTCGGGCTGCCGATCGACATCGCCCTGTACCGCCGTGACGCGCTGCAGCTGGCCCTGCGCAAGCGGGTCGGCGAGGACGACGCCTACTTCTCCGGCCTGCGGCAGCGCTGGTCGGATGCGCTGCGGCAGGCCTATCAGGCCATCCCGAATCCGGATTGGTCATGACCAGACGAATCGAAGCGGGAACTATTTAGCAGGTTTCAAGGTTGAAATTGGTGGGAGCCTGAACCACCCTTCCGGTGTTCTATCGGCGTAACGCCGTGCCCACGGCCCGACCGATAATGATAAAAGAGGAGATTGTGCCATGCGCATCGCGCTTCGTAGAACCGCCCTGCTTTCCGGTTTCGCTGCGCTCCTGGCGCTTGGCGCCTGCGCCCAGCCGCAGCAGCCCGCGGTCGTCGTGGGCGGCACTCCGCCGGCGC
The DNA here is from genome assembly GCF_042743185.1 of Inquilinus sp. NPDC058860. Lineage (NCBI taxonomy): Bacteria > Pseudomonadati > Pseudomonadota > Alphaproteobacteria > Rhodospirillales > Rhodospirillaceae > Inquilinus > Inquilinus sp. NPDC058860. The sequence goes on from NZ_JBHYMS010000034.1 coordinate 63,049, forward strand.
CCGCCACGCTGCCGGCCAATGTGCCACCGGGTTCGACGCTCGAGAGCTCGACCACCGTCGTCGAGGGCGGCAACGTCGTGAACCGGTATGTCTACCGCGCGCCGAACCAGCTCATCACCAACGGTCCGCAGTGCACCAAGGGCGACCCGCAGTGCCCGTGATCGGGTGCGGCGGTGTGAGAGAGGTTTGAAAGGGGGCGAAAAGGGGGCTTCGGCCCCCTTTTTTGTCGCGTGCATGGGGCTGGCGCCATTCGGCAACTTTCTTTCTGCCCTTGCCCGGCCCCCTTCGTCCCGGCATGTTGCGCGGCAACGCCATTGGCTTGAGCTGGAGCGCCCATGCCCGTGCTGAACAGCGCGGTTGATCCCCGGTCCGCCGCCTTCCGCGACAACGAAGCGGCGATGTGTGCGGCCGTCGACGACCTGCAGGCCACCGTCGCCCGGATCAAGCTGGGCGGCGGCCAGGCGGCCCGCGACCGGCATGTCGCCCGGGGCAAGCTGCTGCCGCGCGACCGGATCCGCGCGCTGCTCGACCCCGGCGCGCCGTTCCTCGAGCTGTCGCAGCTGGCCGGCCACGGCGTCTACCGTGAGGATGTGCCGGCCGCCGGGATCATCACCGGCATCGGCCCGGTCTCCGGCCAGGAATGCGTCATCGTCGTCAACGACGCGACGGTGAAGGGCGGCACCTATTATCCGCTGACGGTGAAGAAGCATCTGCGGGCGCAGGAGATCGCGCGCGAGAACAATCTGCCCTGCCTCTACCTGGTCGATTCCGGGGGCGCCTTCCTGCCGCTGCAGGACGAGGTCTTTCCCGACCGCGATCATTTCGGCCGGATCTTCTACAACCAGGCGACGATGTCGGCCGCCGGCATTCCGCAGGTCGCGGTGGTGATGGGCTCCTGCACCGCCGGCGGCGCCTATGTCCCGGCGATGTCGGACGAATCCATCATCGTCAAGGGCCAGGGCACGATCTTTCTCGGCGGCCCGCCGCTGGTGAAGGCGGCGACCGGCGAGGTGGTCTCCGCCGAGGATCTCGGCGGCGCCGACGTGCACAGCCGCGTCTCCGGCGTCACCGACCACTACGCCCAGGATGACCATCACGCCCTGGCGATCGCGCGCCGCATCGTCGCCAACCTCAATCGGGTGAAGCGGCCGGACCTGGCGCTGCGTGACCCGGCGGAGCCGCTGTACCCGGCCACGGATCTCTACGGCATCATCGGCACCGACCTGAAGAAGCCCTTCGACGTGCGCGAGGTGATCGCCCGCCTGGCCGACGGCTCGGAGTTCGACGAGTTCAAGGCGCTGTACGGCACCACGCTGGTCTGCGGCTTCGCCCATCTCTGGGGCATCCCGGTCGGCATCGTCGCCAACAACGGCATCCTGTTCTCGGAAAGCGCGCTGAAGGGCGCGCATTTCGTCGAGCTGTGCTGCCAGCGCGGCATCCCGCTGCTGTTCCTGCAGAACATCACCGGCTTCATGGTCGGCTCGAAATACGAGCGCGGCGGCATCGCCAAGGACGGCGCCAAGCTGGTCACCGCCGTGGCCTCCGCCCGGGTGCCGAAGCTGACCCTGCTGACCGGCGGCAGCTTCGGCGCGGGCAACTACGGCATGTGCGGCCGGGCCTACGGGCCGCGCTTCCTGTTCATGTGGCCGAACGCCCGGATCTCGGTGATGGGCGGCGAGCAGGCGGCGAACGTCCTGGCCCAGGTGCGGCGCGACGGCATCGAGGCCAAGGGCGAGACCTGGCCGGAGGCGGAGGAGGAGGCGTTCAAGGCGCCGATCCGCGACCAGTACGAGCGGCAGGGCCACCCCTACTACGCCTCGGCCCGGCTGTGGGACGACGGGGTGATCGATCCGGCGGACAGCCGGCGGGTGCTGGCGCTGGCGCTGTCGGCGGCGCTGAACGCGCCGATCGAGCCGACCCGGTTCGGCGTGTTCCGGATGTGAGCGGAATGATTCAGAGCAACTTCTTCGAATGGCTCGGCGAGGCGCTGGGCGGGGTGATCGGCTTCATCATCCGCGCGATCCGGGCGGTGGTCGACGGCCTGGGCGGCGCCGTCGACGACTTCCTCGACGGCATGGCCCGCGCGATCGGGATGAACAGCTCGATCTTCTCCTTCGCGCTGCTGATCCTCGGCCTGTTCCTGCTCTACACGTCCGTGCGCGCCTTCATCGCCAAGTCGATCGTGGCGGGGATCGTCTGGGCGGTGCTGGGGCTGATGGTGCTGAGTTGGGTGGTGCGATGAGCGCGGTTCGGATCGAGATCGAGAACGGCGTCGGCACGGTCGTCATGGACCGGCCCGATCGCCACAACGCCTTCGACGAGCATGTCATCGCCGAGCTGACCGCAGGCTTCGCCAGGCTGGGCGCCGATGATGCCGTGCGCGCGGTGGTGCTGCGCGGCGCGGGCAAGAGCTTCTCGGCCGGGGCCGATCTCGACTGGATGCGCCGGATGGCGACCTATGACGAGGCCGCCAACCTGGCCGACGCCCGGGCGCTGGCGGCGCTGATGCGCACCATCGACACCCTGCCGAAGCCGACGGTCGCCCTGGTCCATGGCGCGGCCTATGGCGGTGGGGTCGGTCTGGTCGCCTGCTGCGACATCGCCATCGCCACCGAGGCGGCCGGCTTCTCGCTCTCCGAGGTCAAGCTCGGCCTGATCCCGGCGGTGATCAGCCCCTATGTCGTGCGCGCCATCGGCGCCCGCGCCGCCCGCCGCTACTTCCTGACTGCCGAGCGCTTCGACGCGGTCGAGGCCCGGCGGCTCGGCCTGGTGCACGAGCTGGTGGCGGGCGACGGGCTGGAGGAGGCGGCGCGGCAGATTCTTATGTCACTGCGCGGCAACGGCCCGGCGGCGGTCCGGGCGGCCAAGGATCTGGTCGCGGCGGTCGCCGGCCGGCCGCCGGCCGAGGTCGAGGAGGACTGCGCCCGCCGCATCGCCGCGATCCGCGCCGGCGAGGAGGGCAGGGAAGGCGTCGCCGCCTTCCTGGAGAAGCGGAAGGCGTCCTGGCTCGGGTGATCAGCCCGCCGGCGCGGACCAGGCCCGCACGACATTGACCAGGAACAGCAGCATCGAGGCGAGGGTCAGCAGCGAGCCGATGATGACCACGGCCTCCTGCTGCCGGGTCGTCGCCAGGTAGATGCCGAGCGGCAGCAGGATGGCGCCGGCGGCGGCGATCCAGAAATGCAGCACGCCCAGCCCGCCGGACTTGGCGAAGCCCAGCCGGTAGCCGATCCCGAACAGGGCGAGCGAGACCCAGCCGACGAGATTGATGTGGGTGTGCACCGGCACCAGCTGGAAGTCATGGGCCATGCCCATCTGGATCCCGAGCAGCATGCCGGCCAGCCCCATCAGCACGGCCAAGGTGAAGAACGCTCTGTCGATGCTGCCCATCATGTCCCCTCGTCGATCGCCGGCGGCATATCGCAGGTGCCGATCCTGTCCTGCCGCGCCGAAGGATGCGCCGAACCGCTCTGCCCGACCTGTTACGGACGGCACAGCGTGGCCCGGCGCATTCCCGCCCCCCAGGCGTGATGGCAGTCTCGTCCGATCGCGGTTCCGAGGCACTCCCCGAGGATTAGGGGATAGGCCTGCGGATCACTCGGCCCAATGCCCGTACAGATTGGGCATCAGCCCGGCCAGGGCGCTGAAGCGTGCCCAGGACTTCGCCTTCCGCCGGGTCCAGCCGGCCTCGGCGATCGCCGACAGCCGGGGGAAGACCAGGCGGTCGAACACGGCGCGGTCGGTCATCGGCTCGGACCAGATGCAGGCCTGGACACCCATCAGGTGCTTCAGCTGGTCCTCGGTCCAGCCCCGGGTGGCCTCGAACTCGTAAGTCTCCTGCGGGCCCGACCAGCCGGCCCAGCCGGCGCCCGGCTCGGACCAGGCGGTGCCCTGCGACATGTCGAGATAGTAACGCTGTCCCGGCGCGACCACGATGTCGTAGCCGCGGCCGGCCAGCTCGGCGCTGACCTCGACCGAGCGCCAGCCGACCAGGTAGCTCTTGTCCTTCTCGATCACGTCGCCATGCGCCGCCTCCTCCCAGCCGCCGGTCACGACGCCGCGCGAGGCCAGGAAGCACTGGATTCGCCGCAGGAACCCGGCCTGCAGCACGGCGGTCGCCGAGCCTTCGATGGCGTCGGCGCCGTGCCGGTTGCCGATGGTGTTCACCAGCTTGGCGTGCTGCTCGGCCATCGCCTCGCCGCCGACCTGCCGCAGGCGGTCGAGCGCGAGCGGCGATCCCGACCAGGCGGCCAGCGGCACCTCGTCCGCGCCGACATGGATGATCCGGGACGGGAACAGCGCGATCAGCTCGTCGAACACGGTCTCGAGGAAGCCGTAGACCGGTTCATGGGCCGGGTTCAGGCAGTTGTCGGGAAAGCCCTGCACCGACTGGTATTCGCCGTGCTCGGCCGGGTCGCGCAGCTGCGGCAGCGCCTGCAGCACGGCGTGGCAATGGCCGGGGATGTCGATCTCCGGCACCACGACGATGCCCAGCCGGTCGGCCAGGGCGACCAGGTCGCGGATCGCCTGCTTGCTGTAATAGCCGCCCTGCGGCTCGGGGCCGGAGCCGAGCAGCGGCGGCAGCGCCAGCCCGTGGCCGCGCCAGGCGCCGACCCGCGTCAGCTCCGGATAGGCATCGATCTCGACGCGCCAGGCCTCGTCGTCCGACAGGTGCCAGTGGAAGCGGTTCATCTTGCTCCAGGCCAGCAGCTGCAGGAACCGGGCGACCTCGGCCGAGGAGTAGAACTGCCGGGCGACGTCGAGATGCGACCCGCGCCAGCCATGCGCCGGGGAGTCCATGATTTCCCCGGTTTCGGGGAATAGGAAGGTCTCGGGGTGGCGCCTGACGCCACGCCAGATCTGGCCGAGCGTGATCAGGCCGTAGAGCAGGCCGATGCGGGTCGAGGCCCGCACGGTGACGCCGGTCTCGGAGAAGGCGATGCGATAGGCCTCGGGCCCAAATCCCGGCTCGGTTAAGAGTGCGACGGTCAGCCCGCCCTCCGCCTCCGGCCGCACGATACCTTCGGCCGGGAACAGTGCGGCGGTCAGCTCGGCGAAGGCGGTGATGGCCTGCTCGGCGTTGGCGCCTTCTCCCTTCGGCGCCAGGCCCGCGGGCACCGTGCGGCGGCCGCTCACGCCGACCTTCTCCGGCCAGGGAATGACGGAAATCGGGACCGGAGCCGAGGCCGGGACCGGGAAGCGCTCGGTGCCCCGCTTCAGCGGTGCATTGTCGGCGGCGGAATGCGTCGGCGCGACGGCGGCCGGCGCGGTCGACCCGTCGGCCAGCACCACATAGGCGGTGGTGGCGCCGTCGGTCCAATGGCGGAGAGGGTAGCTCAGCCCCCGTGCCGTCAGCGTCCAGCTGTCGCCGGGCGCCAGTTCGATGCCCGGCGGCGGGGTGAACTCGGAATGATTGGACAGCCGCGCCGTCAGCGCGCCGCCCTCGATGGTCGCGGCCGGGTCGATCCGGGCCGGGCCGCTGACGCAGAGCGTGAAGCCCGAAACCGTCCGGCCCGACCGGTTGGTCAGCCGCAGGGTGTAGCTCAGGGCTTCGCCGCCCGCGGCGGGCTTCCAGAAGGTCTCGAGGCGGAACGGGGACGTCATCGGGCAGGCCTCCGTGAAGAGGTAATGGTCTAGACCACGATGACGTGATTCGGCTCTGTCCGGATATGCTATGCGGGCGTCGGAAAGGCAGCCAGATCATGATCAGAAGCGATGTCGCCGTGCTCGGGGCCGGAATCGTCGGGGTCTCGGCCGCCCTGCATCTGCAGGCGCGCGGCCGGTCGGTGGTGCTGGTCGACCGGCGCGGCCCGGGCGAGGAGACCAGCCACGGCAACGCCGGGCTGATCGAGCGCGCCAGCGTCGTGCCCTACGCCTTCCCGCGCTCGCTGCTGGACCTGCTGCGTTACGCCGCCAATCGCCGGATCGACGCCCGCTACCACTGGGCCTTCCTGCCGCGGATCGCGCCCTGGCTGTTCCAGTACTGGCGTCACTCCTCCCCGGCCCGCCTGGCCGAGGCGGCTCGGGCGATGCTGCCGCTGATCGAGCGCTGCCTGGACGAGCACCGGCCGCTGCTGGAGCAGGCCGGCATCACCCATCTGGCGCGCGACACCGGCTGGCTCTCCGTCTATCGCACCGCCCGCAGCCTGGAGGCCGGCGTGGCGGGGACGGCCGCGGCCGCAGCCCACGGCCTCGGCTTCGGCGTGCTCGACCCGGCGCAGGTCCGGGCGCTGGAGCCGCACCTGGCGGATGGGCTGACCGGCGGCGTGCACTGGCAGGACCCGGTCTCGGTCTCCGACCCCGGCGCCGTGACCAGGGGCTATGCCGAGCTGTTCCTGCGCCGCGGCGGCCGACTGGCTCAGGCCGACGCCCGGTCGCTGCAGCCGGGGGAGGGCGGCTGGAGCCTGCAGGGGCCGGACGGTCCGGTGCTGGCGCGCGATGCGGTGGTGGCGCTCGGGCCCTGGTCGCTCGACCTGCTGCGGCCGCTCGGCTACCGCCTGCCGCTCGCAGTCAAGCGCGGCTACCACATGCATTACCGGCCGCGCGGCAATGCCGTGCTGCATCGCCCGGTGCTGGACGACGACCAGGGCTTCCTGCTGACGCCGATGGCGCGCGGCGTGCGTCTCACGACCGGCGTGGAGATGGGCCCGCGCGACGCGCCGCCGACGCCGGTGCAGCTCGACGCCGCCGAGGCTGCCGCGCGAATCCTGTTCCCGCTGGAGGCCCGGGCCGACGACCGGCCCTGGATGGGTGCCCGGCCCTGCCTGCCCGACATGCGGCCGGTGATCGGGCCGGCCCCGCGCCACAAGGGGCTGTGGCTCGCCTTCGGCCACGCCCATCACGGCTTCACCCTGGGGCCGGTCACCGGCCGGCTGCTGGCCGAGATGCTGACCGGCGGCGAGACCGTGGTCGACCCGTCGCCCTATCGCGCCGACCGGTTCTGAGAGGAGCATCAGGCATGCCTGACTCCATTCCCGCCCTGCTGCCGCGGGGGCAGGGGCATCAGTTCGTCCTTTACGGTGATTCCTGCTCCGGCGTCCCCGGCGCCCTGCATGAGCGGACCTTCGCCGCGGTCAATGCCGTCCTCCGCCGTCTCGCGCCACAGCCGGAGTTCATCCTGTTCCCCGGCGACGAGATCATTGGCCTGACCGTGGACGCCGAGGCCCTGCGGGCGCAGTGGCGGCATTGGCTGGACCAGGAAATGGGCTGGCTCGACCGCCGGGCGATCCCGATCTGGCACACGACCGGCAACCACACCGCATATGACGAGATGAGCGAGGCAGTGTTCCGTGATGTGCTCGACCTGCCACGAAACGGGCCGCCGGGGCATGAGGGCCTGTCCTACTGGGTCCGCCGCGGCGACCTGCTGATGGTCTTCGTCCACACGCTGTGGACCGGCCTCGGCGGCGAGGGCCATGTCGAGACCGACTGGCTGCGCCGGGTGCTCGAGCAGCATGCCGATGCGCGGTACAAGCTGGTGGTCGGCCATCACCCGGCCCATCCGATCAACGGCTTTTCCGGGCCGTGGCAGCGCGAGATCGGGCCGGAGCACTCACGGGCGTTCTGGAGCATCCTGGTCGAGGCCGGCGTGCTCGCCTATGTCTGCAGCCACATCCTGGCCTATGACGTCCAGGTGCATGGCGGCGTGCTGCAGCTCTGCACCGGCGGCGCTGGCACGGCCCACCGCATGCCCGAGGGAGTGGAGTACCACCACTGCGTCCAGGCCGCGCTGGATGCCGAGGGCCTGCGCTGTCAGGTGCTGGACACGGATGGCCGCATCCGCGAGCGGCTGCACTGGCCGCCTCCCCCGATCCCCGAGGAGGCCTGGTACATCCTGCCGGCGGGAGAAAGCAGCGCGCCGCTGGCCGGTCGGCTGGAGCCCGGCCGGTTCGTCGCCTTCCGCTTCGCCGGCCAAGCCGCCCCGGCTGGAACAAGTGCCGCTCAGACCCTGGTCTCGGCATTCGACCCCGGCAGTCTTGCGCCGCTCTGGATCGGCCTGCGCGGGCCGCGGCAGACCTTGACCATCATCCTGGGGCGGGAGCCGGGCCGCAGCCCCTTCTACTGGCACGGCCCGGCGCTGTCGGGTGCCTTCGACATCCGGTTGCTGCTCCATCCCGACATGGGGCCGGGCGGCATCCTGTGCCGTCGCGACGGGGAGCCCGGCTGGTCCTCGCTGGCGGCGGCTTCGGCCACCGGGATCGAGCGGCTGGGCTGGCCGGCCCGATGGAGCGTCGGGCATGGGCAGCGCGGTGAAGCTGACCGCAGGTTCCAGGGCACTGGCCTGCGGGTGTCGGTGGCAGCCGGCTGAGATCGGTGGCGAGGCAGAGGCCGCCGTTCTAGTCTGCCGGCTGCATCCATTGTGGGACGCTGACCGATGTTCGATCCGGCAACGCTCGCGCTGTTCATGGCCGCCGCCCTGGCGCTGAACCTCACGCCCGGGCCCGACATGCTGTTCTGCTTCGCCAACGGCGTCGCCCGCGGCCCGCGCGCCGGGCTGGCCGCGGCGCTCGGCATCGGCGGCGGGGCGGCGGTGCACACTCTGGCGGCGGCGCTCGGCCTGGCGGGGCTGTTCGCCGCCTCGCCGGCCGCCTTCGAGATCCTGCGCTGGGGCGGGGCCGCCTATCTGCTGTGGCTGGCGATGAAGGCGCTGCGCAGCACCGCATCGGGCCTCGGCGCGGCCGGTCCGTTGCCGCCGCGGCCGGCGGGCCGGATCTTCCTCGACGGCATGGTCACCAATGTCCTGAACCCGAAGGTGGCGCTGTTCTTCATCGCCTTCCTGCCGCAATTCGTCGACCCGGCGCACAGCGCGGCGCTGCAGATCCTGGTGCTGGGCACGCTGCTGAACCTCTCCGGCACCGCGGTGAACGCCCTGGTCGGGATGTCCTCGGGCGGCCTCGGGCAACTGCTGTCGCGGCGGCCGATCGTGGCGCGGCTGCTGAACGGCTTCACCGGCATCGTCTTCCTCGGCCTGGCGGCGCGCTTGGTGTTGGCCGACGGGCGGCCGAAATAGCGGTTCGATTTCCCGCGTGCGCCGCGGACCGGCCCTGTTAGATTGTTGCCCGAACCCAGCGCAAGTTCCGGGACAGGAATGTTCGACACGCTTCTGATCGCCAACCGGGGGGAGATCGCCTGCCGGGTGATCCGCACGGCGCGGCGCCTCGGCCTGCGCACCGTCGCGGTCCATTCCGACGCCGATGCCGGGGCGCGGCATGTCGCCGAGGCCGACACGGCGATCCGCATCGGCCCGGCCCCGGCGCGCGACAGCTATCTGAAGATCGACGCCATCCTGGCCGCGGCCGAGGCGGCCGGGGCACAGGCGATCCATCCCGGCTATGGCTTCCTGTCGGAGAATGCGGAATTCGCGGAGGCTTGCGCCCGGGCCGGCATCACCTTCGTCGGTCCGCCGCCGGCCGCGATCCGCGCCATGGGCGGCAAGAGCGAGGCCAAGGCGCTGATGGCGGTGGCCGGCGTGCCGCTGGTGCCCGGCTATCACGAGACCGACCAGGACCCCGCCCGGCTGGCGGCGGAGGCGGTGACGATCGGCTTCCCGGTGCTGATCAAGGCCTCGGCCGGCGGCGGCGGCAAGGGCATGCGGGTGGTCGAGCGGGCGGAGGATTTCGCCGCCCAGCTCGCCGGAGCCCAGCGCGAGGCTGCGTCGTCCTTCGGCGACGATCGGGTGCTGGTCGAGCGCTACCTGGCCCGGCCGCGCCATGTCGAGATCCAGGTCTTCGCCGACGGCCACGGCCACTGCGTCTATCTGTTCGAGCGCGACTGCTCGATCCAGCGCCGCCACCAGAAGGTGGTGGAGGAGGCGCCGGCCCCCGGGCTCGACCCCGCGATCCGCAAGGCGATGGGCGAGGCGGCGGTCGCTGCCGCGAAGGCCATCGGCTATGTCGGCGCCGGCACGGTCGAGTTCCTGCTCGACACCGACGGCCGCTTCTACTTCATGGAGATGAACACCCGGCTGCAGGTGGAGCATCCGGTGACCGAGGCGATCACCGGGCTCGACCTGGTCGAATGGCAACTGCTTGTCGCGGCCGGCAGGGCCCTGCCGCTGGGCCAGGACGATCTCGCCATCAACGGCGCCGCGATCGAGGTCCGGCTCTATGCCGAGGACCCGCAGGCCGGGTTCCTGCCGCAGACCGGGCGGCTGGCGCATCTGGCCCTGCCCGAGGCGGCGCCGCATGTCCGGATCGATTCGGGCGTCCGTCAGGGCGATGCGATCTCGATCCATTACGACCCGATGATCGCCAAGCTGATCGTCTGGGATCGCGACCGGCCGGCCGCGGTGCGCCGGCTGGCCCGGGCGCTGGACCAGGCGCGGATCGCCGGCCTGGCCACCAATCTCGACTTCCTGCGGGCGATCGCACGGCACCCGGCCTTCGCCGCAGCCGAGCTCGACACCGGCTTCATCGCCCGCCATGGGGCGGAGCTGCTGCCGCCGCCGGCCCCGGCCGCCTCGGAGGACATCGCGCTCGCAGCCCTTGGGCTCGTGCTCGGCCGCGACCGTGACCGGTCCAGCCCCTGGGCCCTGGCCGACGGGTGGCGTCTGAACGACGAATCGGTGGAGGTGCTGCGCCTGGCCGACCGCGACGCCGAGATTCCGGTCGCGGTGCGCTACCGCCGCCATGGCGGGCTGTCGATCGCCACGCCGGACGGGCCGGTCGAGGCCGGCGGCACGCTGGTGAGCGGCGAACTGACCGCCCGGCTCGGCGACCGCACGGTGCGGGCGACGATCGTGGCCGCCGGCGAACGCGTCGCGGTGCTGCGCGACGGCGCCGGCCGGGTGTTCGGCATCATCGACCCCCTGGCCCATGCCGGCGAGGAGGCGGGCGCCGGCAGCCGGCTGACCGCGCCGATGCCCGGCCGGGTGATCGCGGTGCTGGTCGAGGCCGGCGCCAAGGTCACCAAGGGCCAGCCGCTGATCGTGCTGGAGGCGATGAAGATGGAGCACACCGTGGCCGCGCCGGCGGACGGCACCGTGACCAGCCTGCCCTTCGCCGCCGGCGACCAGGTCGACGAAGGCGTGGCCCTGATCGGCTTCGAGGCCGCCTGACATGCTCCCGACCAGAGTTCGAATCGTCGAGGTCGGCCCGCGCGACGGGCTGCAGAACGAGACAGCGGTGGTGCCGCTCGAGACCAAGGTCGGACTGATCGATCGGCTGTCGGCCACCGGGCTGACGGTGATCGAGGCCGGCGCCTTTGTCAGCCCGAAATGGGTGCCGCAGATGGCCGATTCGGCCGAGGTGATGGCGCGGATCGCGCGTACACCCGGCATCTCCTACCCGGTGCTGGTGCCGAACGAGACCGGCCTCGACGCCGCGCTCGCCGCCGGGGCGACCGAGATCGCGGTGTTCGGCGCTGCCTCGGAGAGCTTCAGCCGCCGCAACATCAACTGCTCGATCGCCGAGAGCCTGGCGCGATTCGTCCCGGTCGTGGCCCGGGCCCGGGCCAGCGGGCTCAAGGTGCGGGGCTACGTCTCCTGCGTGCTCGGCTGTCCTTATGAAGGCGAGGTGCCGGCGGGGAAGGTGGCGGAGGTCTCGGCCGCGCTGTTCGACCTGGGCTGCTATGAGATCAGCCTGGGCGACACCATCGGCGTCGGCACGCCCGGCAAGGCCGTGGCGATGATCGAGGCCGTGGCGGCGCGGATTCCGCGCGAGTCGCTGGCGGTCCATTTCCACGACACCTACGGCATGGCGGTCGCCAACATCCATGCCGTGCTGGAGCGCGGGATCGCCGTGGTCGATTCGGCGGTGGCTGGGCTGGGCGGCTGCCCCTATGCCAAGGGCGCCACGGGGAATGTCGCGACCGAGGATGTGGTCTATCTTCTGGACGGCCTCGGCATCGCCAGCGGCGTCGCCCTGGACCGGCTGCTCGATGCCACCCGATTCATCTCGGGCGTGCTCGACCGGCCGCCGGCCTCCAGGACGGCCCGCGCGCTGATCGCCCGCGACGCCTGATCCATCCCGAAGCGTGGCCGCGTGGTGCGGCCATGGAGGAACTGTGCCTCTCCATCTGTTGAAGGTCGCCGTCGGCATCTCCGAGCCGGCCCAACTCGCCACGGTCCAGCAGGGCCGGCGCCATGTCGTCGACGGGCGCGAGGTCGTCTACGGCTACACCAAGCGCATGCCGACCCGGCGGGACGACCTGATCGACGGCGGCTCGATCTTCTGGGTGATCCGCCACGTCATCCTGGTGCGGCAGCCGATCCTCGACATGTTCATGGTGACCGACGAGGACGGCGACACCTATTGCCGGCTGCTCTACGACCCGGAGCTGACGGCGGTGGAGGCCCGGCCGCTGCGCGCCTTCCAGGGTTGGCGCTATCTCGACCCGGACGCCGCACCGCGCGACCTGGGGGCGGCGTCGGAAAGCGACCTGCCGGCCCATCTGCAGCAGGAACTCAGGGCTCTCGGGCTGCTCTGAACGGGGCTCTCCGGGGGCCGGAAAAGAAATTCACGGAAGTGCAAAAAAGCGCTTGCGCGGTCCGGATCACCCCCCTATAAACCGCTCCACCGACGGCGACGCCGCGGCGACGAACTCGAAAGAGAGCGACGCAGCGGAGGGCAGCCAAAAGAAGGTTGCAAAAGCCGGGTCGGTAACTTACATCGGCGTTTCTGCCCTGGCGGGCCGGCCCTGGAAGGGGAAGGCGCGACGGGCGGATGCGGCTCTGGAGCCCGGGGAATCGGGTGTAGGGGCGACGGATC
>NZ_JBHYMS010000035.1:0-75567 GCF_042743185.1 Inquilinus sp. NPDC058860
TGGCGGCGAAACCCCCCTCCCCCTATCCCCCTCCCGCGAGGGGAGGGGGGACTCATTTGGTTTCTGGCGGAGGTCCAATCTCTCCCACCCCTCCGACCTCTCCCGCCCCGCGGAAGCGACCGCCCCACACCAAGCACCGCTGACAGGAAGGGCCGACCCGCATGCAGTCGATCAAGTCGAACGCCCTGGAGCCGACGCGGCTGGAGCTCGCCGCGCTCAACCCGGCACAGCGGGCGGTGCGGCTGCTGCCGGTCTACGGCCTGCCGATCCTGACCGTGCTCCTGATCCTGGTCTTCTCGCTGCTGCTGCCGCGCACCTTCCCGACCATGCTGAACCTGCGCTCGATCCTGGGCGACAAGTCGGTGATCGCGCTGCTGTCCCTGGCCGCGATGATTCCGATGATGGCGGGGCGGATCGACCTGACCGTCGGCTACGGCATCGTGCTGTGGCACATCGTGGCGATCGCGCTGCAGACCCAGCTCGGCCTCGACTGGGGCGTGGCCGTGGTCGTCGTGCTGCTGCTCGGCTGCGCCCTCGGCCTCGTCAACGGCCTGCTGGTCGAGATCGCGCGGATCGACAGCTTCATCGCCACGCTGGGCACCGGCACGGTGCTGTACGCCATCGCCCTCTGGTACACCGAGGGCCGCCAGGTCATCGGCGTGCTGCCGAACGGCTTCCTGGCGCTGTACACGCTGCAGGTCTTCGGCATCCCGATCGCCGCCTTCTATGTCCTGGCGGTGGGGCTGATGCTGTGGATCGCGGCGGAGTTCCTGCCGGTCGGACGCTGCCTCTACGCCATCGGCGCCAATCCGCGGGCGGCCGAGCTGAACGGCATCCCGACCCGGCGCTACGTCATCGGCGCCTTCGTCGCCTCCGGCCTGCTCGGCGCCCTCGCCGGCATCGTGCTGGCGGCGAAGCTCAGGATCGGCCAGGCCTCGGTCGGGCTCGAGTTCCTGTTGCCCGCCCTGGTCGGCGCCTTCCTCGGCTCCACCACGATCAAGCCCGGCCGGGTCAATGTCTGGGGCACGCTGATCGGCGTCGCCATCCTGGCGGTCGGCATCTCCGGCATCCAGCAGCTGGGCGGCGCCTTCTATGTCGAGCCGCTGTTCAACGGCCTGACCCTGCTGCTGGCGATCGGCCTGGCCGGCTATGCCCAGCGCAAGCGCGGCCTGGCCCGCCGCCGGCGTCCTGACGATGCCGAAGCATCGACCACAACCGGCCCCACGACGGCGGCCGGACAACCAGGCGAACCAGGGAGGATCTGAGATGGCGTGGCGTTCGGTATCGGCATCGGCCCTTCTGCTCACGGCCCTGATGGCGGCCCCCCTTCCGGCGGCGGCGCAGGACGCCGTGGCCGCGGCCAAGGCGGTGATCGAGAAGGTGACCAAACCCAACCCGCCCTGGGACGGGCCGACCAGCGGGCCGAAGCTGCAGTCCGGCAAGACCGTGGTCTATGTCTCGGCCGACCAGCGCAACGGCGGCGCCCGCGGCGTCGCCGAGGGCATGGACGAGGCGGCGAAGCTGGCCGGCTGGGACTTCCGCGTGATCGACGGCCAGGGCACCGTCTCCGGCCGGTCCGCCGCGATGAACCAGGCGATCGCGCTGAAGCCGGACGCGATCGTGCTGGGCGCGCTGGACGCCGCCGAGCAGGCGGCCCCGATCGAGGATGCGGCGAAGCAGAAGATCGTCATCGTCGGCTGGCATTCCTTCGCCAAGCCGGGGCCGAGCGACACGCTGCCGGTGTTCACCAACATCACCACCGACCCGCTGGAGGTGGCGCGGGCCGCCGCCTCCTACGCCATCGCCGATTCCGACGGCAAGGCCGGCGTCGTGATCTTCACCGACTCGGTCTACCGCATCGCCATCGCCAAGTCGGACGCCATGGCCGAGGTGATCCGCGGCTGCCCCGGCTGCAAGGTGCTGTCGGTCGAGGACACGCCGCTGAGCGACACCGGCACCCGGATGGGGCCGCTGACCACGGCGCTGCTGCAGCGCTTCGGTGACGAATGGACCTACGCGCTGGGCATCAACGACCTGTATTTCGACTTCATGGCGCCGTCGCTGGCCTCGGCCGGCATCGGCGGCGACGGCGTGCCGCACAACGTCTCGGCCGGCGACGGCAGCGAGGTGGCGTTCCAGCGCATCCGCGCCGACCAGTACCAGGTCGGCACCGTGGCCGAGCCGCTGCGCCTGCACGGCTGGCAGCTGGTCGACGAGCTGAACCGCGCCTTCGCCGGCGAGAAGCCCAGCTTCTATGTCGCGCCGGCGCACCTCTTCACCCCGGCCAACATCAAGTTCGATGGCGGGCCGGACAATGTCTACGACCCGGAGAACGGCTACCGCGACGCCTACAAGAAGATCTGGGGCGTCAACTGACCCGGGGGCGCCCTGCGCCCCCTTCCTCACAACCAGGGCAGAGCCAATGAGCGACCTCCCGACCCCCGACCATGCCCGGAATCTGACGCTGATCGGCCACAGCGACCAGGGCGGCCGCCCGGACGGCGTGCAGCTGATGATCCATCGCGGCCACGCCTATACCGGGCACATGTTCTCCAAGGGATTCAGCGTCATCGACGTGCGCGACCCGCGCGACCCCAAGGCCGTGGCCTATGTGCCGGCGCCGCCCGGCACCTGGAACATCCACCTGCAGACCCATGACGACCTGCTGCTGGTGATCAACGCCAAGGACATGTTCGCGGCGGCGGAGTTCCAGGACGAGCGCGCCTATTACAAGGGCGCGCTGGGCGAGAAGGTCGGCACCGCGGCGACGACGCAGCCGGCCGAGCGCAACTGGACCGCCGGGATGGCCGTCTACGACATCTCCAGGCCGGCGGAGCCGCGGCAGATCGGCTTCATGCCGGTCGACGGCGGCGGCGTGCATCGGATCTGGTACACCGGCGGCCGCTGGGCCTATGTCTCCGCCCTGCTCGACGGCTTCACCGACTACATCTTCATGACCGTCGACATGAGCGACCCGACCAGGCCGCGCGCCGCCGGCCGATACTGGCTGCCCGGCATGAACCTGGCGGCGGGCGAGACGC
The DNA here is from genome assembly GCF_042743185.1 of Inquilinus sp. NPDC058860. Classification (NCBI taxonomy): domain Bacteria; kingdom Pseudomonadati; phylum Pseudomonadota; class Alphaproteobacteria; order Rhodospirillales; family Rhodospirillaceae; genus Inquilinus; species Inquilinus sp. NPDC058860. Next base: position 3,042 of record NZ_JBHYMS010000035.1, read on the forward strand.
CGGACTGGCCGGCGCAGCGCCGCTACGGCCTGCACCACCCGATCATCCATGGCGACACCGCCTATGCCGCCTGGCGCGACGCCGGGCTGGTGATGATCGACGTGGCCGACCGCGCCGCCCCGAAGCCGATCGTGCACCGCAACTGGAGCCCGCCCTTCGGCGGCGGCACCCACAACTGCCTGCCCCTGCCCGACCGCGACCTGCTGGTGGTGCTGGACGAGGCGGTGCTCGACCACCAGGAGGACGGGGTCAAGCACATCTGGATGTTCGACATCCGCGAGCCGGCGAATCCCATCAGCATCTCCACCTTCCCGCAGCCGGACGAGGCCGACTACGCCGCCAAGGGCGGGCATTTCGGGCCGCACAATGTGCACGAGAACCGGCCCGGCAGCTTCGTCAGCTCCGAGCTGATCTTCTCCACCTGGCAGAATGCCGGAATCCGGGTGCACGACATCCGCGACCCGTTCCGCCCGGTCGAGACCGCGGCCCTGGTGCCGGCCACGCCGACCCGGCTGGTCGACCACCGGCCGAACCGGGCCCGGGTGATCCAGTCCTGCGACATCTTCGTCGACGCCCAGGGGCTGGTCTACGCCAACGACTACAATGGCGGCCTGTCGATCATGGAATACACCGGCTGAGCGGCCGCGTCGCTGCGTCTCTCCGCGATCAACCCGTGGCCATGGGCGGGGTCATCTTGCTATGAATGCGGGATCGTCCGGCCGGGGCGCGCCCACCCGGCCGGCGCGGAGAGAAAAGATCGATCGGGGAGACCCCATGAGCACCGATGCCAGCCTTTTTCCCGTGTCCGACGACTGGGCCAAGCGCGCCTGGGTGGACGAGGCCAAGTACAGGGCGATGTACGAGCGCTCCGTCCAGGATCCCGAGGCCTTCTGGGCCGAGCACGGCAAGCGGGTCGACTGGATCAAGCCCTTCACCAAGGTCAAGAACACCAGCTTCGACGGCGACGTCCATATCCGCTGGTTCGAGGACGGCACGCTGAACGCCGCCTATAACTGCATCGACCGGCACCTGGCCAAGCGGGCCGACCAGACCGCGATCATCTGGGAAGGCGACGACCCGAAGGACAGCCGCCACATCAGCTATCGCGAGCTGCACGAGCAGGTGTGCCGCCTGGCCAACGTCCTGAAGGCCCGCGGCGTCAAGAAGGGCGACCGGGTCACCATCTACCTGCCGATGATCCCGGAGGCGGCCTATGCCCTGCTGGCCTGCGCCCGGATCGGCGCCGTCCATTCCGTGGTGTTCGGCGGCTTCTCGCCCGACAGCCTGAAGGACCGCATCCTCGACTGCCGCTCGACCGTGCTGATCACCGCCGACGAAGGGCTGCGCGGCGGCCGCGCGGTGGCGCTGAAGGCCAATGCCGACGAGGCGCTGAAGAGCTGCCCGGACGTCGACAGCGTCGTCGTCGTGCGCCGCACCGGCGGCAAGGTCGGCTGGACCGAGGGCCGCGACATCTGGCTGCACGAGGCCGCCGCCCGGGTTTCCGCCGACTGCCCGGCCGAGGAGATGGGCGCCGAGGACCCGCTGTTCATCCTCTACACCTCCGGCTCGACCGGCAAGCCGAAGGGGGTGCTGCACACCACCGGCGGCTATCTGGTCTATGCCGCGATGACGCACCAGTACGTCTTCGACTACCATGACGGGGACATCTACTGGTGCACCGCCGATGTCGGCTGGGTCACCGGCCACAGCTACATCCTGTACGGGCCGCTGGCGAACGGCGCCACCACGCTGATGTTCGAGGGCGTGCCGAACTATCCGGACACCTCGCGCTTCTGGCAGGTGGTGGACAAGCACAAGGTCAACATCTTCTACACCGCCCCGACCGCGATCCGCGCCCTGATGCGCGACGGCGAAGGACCGGTGAAAAAGACCAGCCGCGCCTCGCTGCGCCTGCTCGGTTCGGTCGGCGAACCGATCAACCCTGAGGCCTGGCTGTGGTACCACCGCGTGGTCGGCGACGGCCGCTGCCCGATCGTCGACACCTGGTGGCAGACCGAGACCGGCGGCATCCTGATCACGCCCTTGCCCGGCGCCATCGCCCAGAAGCCCGGCTCCGCCACCCTGCCCTTCTTCGGGGTCAAGCCGCTGATCGTCGACGGCGACGGCAAGCCGCTGGACGGCGCGGCCGAGGGCAATCTCTGCATCGCCGACAGCTGGCCCGGCCAGATGCGCACGGTGTTCGGCGACCACGAGCGCTTCGTGCAGACCTATTTCTCGACCTTCAAGGGCCTGTACTTCACCGGCGACGGCTGCCGCCGCGACGAGGACGGCTATTACTGGATCACCGGGCGGGTCGACGACGTGCTCAACGTCTCCGGCCACCGCATGGGCACCGCCGAGGTCGAGAGCGCCTTGGTCGCCCACCCGAAGGTGGCCGAGGCCGCGGTGGTCGGCTATCCGCACGACATCAAGGGCCAGGGCATCTACGCCTATGTCACCCTGATCGCCGGCGAGCAGCCGACCGAGGAGCTTAGGCGCGAGCTGGCGCAGTGGGTGCGCAAGCAGATCGGCCCGATCGCGACGCCGGACCTGATCCAGTGGGCGCCGGGCCTGCCGAAGACCCGCTCCGGCAAGATCATGCGCCGCATCCTGCGCAAGATCGCCGCGAACGAGCACGAGGCGCTGGGCGACACCTCGACTCTGGCCGACCCGGCGGTGGTGACCGACCTGGTCGACAACCGGATGAACCGGGGGTAGGCGCTCACAGTCTCCGGCTCGCCATGAGGCCTGGGGCGGGCATAGTCTATTGTCTTGATCGCCCGTGTCCGGAGACCGCCATGTGGACCGTCCGGGATGCCAAGAACCAGCTGTCCGAGATTCTGCGGCGCGCCAGGGCTGGCGAGCCGCAGGTGATCGGAACGCGAGAGCCCTGCGTCGTCATCTCCGCCGAGGCTTTCAAGGCGTTGGCGAGAGCCGACGAGCAGCATCTCGGCCGCTGGCTGATTGAGCACGCGCCGTCCGGGACCGAGATAGAGCTGCCCCCACGCGATTGACCTATTATCGTCATCGCGAGCCCCGAAGGGGCGTGGCGATCCAGCGGCACCGCCCCCTGGATCGCCACGTCGGCTTCGCCTCCTCGCGATAACGGTTTTGGACGCCTCTTTGAACCCGGTCAGGCCCGGGCCGGCGCCTCGCGCAGCTTGACGTCCGCCCGCGGGCCGGCGCCGGGGCGGAGCAGCGTCACCAGCAGCGCCGCGGCAAGGCCGGCAGCGGCCAGCACGTAGAGCCCGGCGGCGGTGGACTGGAACCCCTCCTCCACCGCGGTCTTCACGTTCGGGGCGAAGAAGCCGCCGAGATTGCCGATCGCGTTGATCGCGGCGATCCCGCCCGCGGCCGCCGCCCCGCCGAAATAGCCGGTCGGGAAGGTCCAGAAGATCGGCTGCGAGGTGATGATCCCCATCGTCGTCAGGCACAGGGCCGCGATCGCGATCGCCGGCGGGGCGTTGGCCGAGATCACGAGCCCGGCCGCGATGCCCAGCAGCGAGACGAAGGCGAAGCTGCGGCGATAGCCGGTGCGCACCGCCAGCCCGGGCCAGACCGTCGCCGCCACGATGGCGCAGGCCCAGGGAATCGCCGAGACCAGGCCGACCAGGAGGCCGACCTTCATGCCCAGGAGGGCGCCGACCTGGGTCGGCAGGTAGAAGGCGACGCCGTAGCCGCTGATCTGGATCAGGAAGTAGATCGCCGCGAAGTGCAGCAGCCTGGGGTCGGTCAGCACCGCGCGGAAGCCGACGCGGCCGGCCGCCTGCTTCTCCCGCTCCTCCGCCGCGATCGCCCGGCCCAGCGCCTCGCGCTCGTCGGCCGGCATCCAGCGCGCCTCGGACGGGCGGTCGGTGAGGTAGAAATAGGCCCATATGCCGACCAGGGAGGCGAGCAGCCCCTCGATCAGGAACATCAGCTGCCAGCCATGCAGGCCGAACAGCCCGTCGAGGTCAAGCAGCACGCCGGAGATCGGGCCGCCGAGCATCAGCGCCAGCGGCGAGCCGAAATAGAACAGCCCCATCACCCGGCCGCGCGCCCTGGCCGGGAACCAGTAGGTCATGAACAGGATCGCGCCGGGAAAGAAGCCGGCCTCGGCCGCGCCGAGCAGCAGCCGGATCACCGAGAAGGAGGTCTCGCCATGGGCGAAGGCCATGGCCGCCGCCACCAGCCCCCAGGTCACCATGATCCGCGCCATCCAGACCCGCGCCCCGACCCGGTGCAGGATCAGGTTGCTGGGTACCTCGAAGGCGGCATAGGTCAGGAAGAAGATGCCGGCGGCGAAGGCGAAGACCGCGTCGCTGAGGCCGGTCGTGGCCTGATAGGCCTCCTTGGCGAAGCCGATATTGGCCCGGTCCAGATAGGCCATCATGTACATCAGGATCAGGAACGGCACGAGCCGCCACGTCGCCCGCCGGATCGCACGATCCAGCACGGCCTCCTCCGAGGCCGCTGGTGGTGTCGTCGTCATCTTGGCTCCCTCTCGGCTGTTTTGGTTTCGCCCGGGCCGGTCCGGGCGACGGGGCTACAGGACCTTGCCGGGGTTGAGCAGCCCGCGCGGGTCCAGCGCGTCCTTCAGCCGGCGCATCAGCGCCAGCTCCGCCTCGCTGCGCACATAGGGCAGGTACGGCTTCTTGGTCAGGCCGATGCCGTGCTCGGCCGACACCGTCCCGCCGAATTCGCGGACCATGGCGTAGACGGTCTCGACGATCTCCTGCTTCGGCTGCGGCTCGGCGCCGGGGACGCCGGCGACGATGTGCAGGTTGCCGTCGCCGATATGGCCGTAGAACAGCGCGAAGATGCCGGGCAGGCGCTGCTCCAACGCCGTGCGGCAGGCCTGGACGTAGTCGTCCATCCTCGCCACCGGCAGGCCGATATCGAAGGATTCGTGCGGGCCCAGCACCTGCTTGAACTCGGCCGCAGCGTCGCGCACGCCCCAGAAGGCGCGGATGTCGCTGATCGACTGCGCCACCGCCGCGTCGGCGATCACGCCCTCCTCGGCCTGGCGCTCGAGCCAGGCCTGGAAGCGCGGGCCGTCCACCGCCTCGTCGGTGCCCTGCGCCTCGACCAGCACGTAGCCGGCATGGCCGCCGGAGATCGGGCTGCGCAGGCCCGGCACCCGCGTCGTGACCACGTCCCAATAGTCCGGCCACATCACCTCGAAGGCCGACAGCAGCGGCCCCAGCCCGCGCCGGGCCGCGTTCAGCAGCTTCACCGTGTGCTCGTAGCTCGACAGGCCGCACAGCGCGGCCATGGTGCAGCCCGGCTTCGGGAACAGGCGCAGCACCGCCCGGGTGATCACGCCGAGCGTGCCTTCGCTGCCGATGAACAGGTGCTTCAGGTCGTAGCCGGCGTTGTTCTTGAGCATCTTGTTGAGGCTGGTGACCACCTCGCCGCCCGGCAGCACCACCTCGATCCCCAGCACCATCTCGCGCGCCATGCCGTAGCGGATCACCCGGTTGCCGCCAGCATTGGTCGAGAGGTTGCCGCCGATGGCGCAGGAGCCGCGGGCGCCGAGGTCGAGCGGGATGAAGAAGCCGGCCTCGTCCGCCGCCTGCTGCACCGCCTGCAGCGGCGTGCCGGCCCGCACCGTCATGGTGGCCGAGGCGGTGTCGATCTCCTCCACCCCGGTCATGCGCTCCAGCGACAGGGCGACCGAGCCCGCCACCGGCCGGGCGCCGCCGCACAGCCCGGTCAGCCCGCCCTGCGGCACCACCGGCACGCCGTGCTCGGCGCAGATCCGCATCGCCGCGGCCACGCCCGCGGTGTCGGCGGGGCGGACCACCACCAGCGGCCGCAGGGGGCCGAGCGTGCTCCAGTCGGATTCGTTGCGGGCCGGGATGTCGGGGCCGGCGAGGACCGAAGCGGCGCCGAGCGCGGCGGTCAGGGACGGGATGAGGGCGTCCGGGATCTGGGTCGCTGCCTCTTGCACCAAGCTGTCCTCCCTCGCGCCCGGACCTGACCGTCCAGGCTTCGCCTCGCCGGGATGCGATGCCTATTCCGGGCACCAAATCCACAGCCTCATGTCAGACATATCATCTGACATGTTAGTGAGGCAATGCTGAATGTCGGACAAATCGTTCGGGCACGTCCGAGCGTCACGCCAGTCGGCGCGGCGACCAGGCAACGAGAGGGGGAGAAGGAAAGCCGTCAGCCGAAGGCGCGCAGCGCCACCACCGCCGCCACCCCGACCAGGATGGTGGCGAGCAGAGGCAGGCGGGTGGCGGCGACCGCGGTGACCAGCGCCGCCGCGGTCTCGGGCCAGCCGGTGGCCAGCACCATCGGCGCGATGACCGCGGTCAGCACCGCCGGCGGCGCCGCGTCGAACGCCGCCTTCAGCCGACCCTGCAGCCGCAGCCGCCCGGCCAGGAACAGGCCGGAGATCCGGGTCAGGTAGGTGACGGCCGCCATGCCGAGGATGGCGGCCAGGGTGGTCGGATCGATGCTCATGCCGGCACCTCCTCGGGCTCCGCGGCCAGCCAGGCGGCGGCGATGCCGGCCAGGGCGCCGGCCGCGACATGCCAGGGCGGGCCGGCCAGGTGGTAGACCAGGGCGGCGGTGACCAGGCTGGCGGCGATGGTGAAGGTGCTGCGATGGCCGCGCCAGAAGCCGACGACCAGGCCGATGAACAGGGCGGTGAAGGCGAAGTCGGCGCCGATCCGGGCCGGATCGCCGATCGCCGCGCCGATCACGGCGCCGAGCGTTCCCCAGACCAGCCAGTTCAGGTAGAAGAAGCCGCCCATCCCCAGGAAATAGGCCGGCGTCAGCGCGCGCCCCGCGGCCCGCCGCTCCGCCATCGCCCAGTTCTCGTCGGCCAGCACCGCATAGCCCAGCAGGCGCTGGCCCCAGGTGAAGTGGCCGGTGCGGCGGGCCAGCGACAGGCTCATCAGGATGTGGCGGGAGTTGATCAGCAGGGTCGACACCACCAGCGTCGCCACCGGCACCGGCCAGGACCACAGGTCGATCGCCGCGAACTGCGCGCCGCCGGCGAAGACCAGGGCGCACATCAGCGCCATCTCGGCCGGCGACAGCCCCTTGGCGGCGCCGAGCGCGCCGCAGAGCAGGCCGATCGGGATCGCGGCGATGGCGGGCGGGAGGATGTCGCGGATGCCGTCCAGGGCATCGCGCCGGAGGTCTCGGGTCATGCGGAAGCCGATGCTGGGATCAGAGGTTGAGGCCGGCCCGGTAGGCGCCGGGGGCGACGCCCAGCCGCGCCTTGAAGGCATGGGTCAGATGGGCCTGGTCGCAGAAGCCGGTGGCGGCCGCGACCTCGGCCGGCGCCTCGCCCGCCCGCAGCCGGCGCCGGGCGGCCTGGACGCGCAGGCTCAGCAGATAGGCGTGCGGCGTCATCCGCAGCTCGCGCCGGAAGGCCCGGATCAGGTGGTGGCGCGACAGCCCGGCCTCGGCCGCGAAATCGTCGAGCGACAGCTCCTCGGCGTAGCGGTCGCGCATCAGCCGGGTCACCCGGGCGATCCGGCTGGAATCCGACGCCGTCTCGGCCGGGCGGAACGCGGCGTGGCGGATCAGGCAGCTTCCATAGGCGCGCAGCAGCAGCTCGTCCATCGCCAGGGCGTCGCCCCGGGCCTGGGCGGCGAAGGCCTCGGCGAACAGGGCCACGGTGTCGGGGTCGTGCACCGCCGGCTGTGGGAAGAACGGGGTCTCGGTCACCGGCCGGCCGGCGATCTCCGACGCCAGGCGCCGCATCAGCGCGACCGAGGGATAGGTCATGCGGTAGCGGTAGCCGCCGCCATAGGGCTCGCCGTCATGCGCGTCCTCCGGATTGACCAGGGCGAGGTCGCCAGGGCCGCCATAGCGCTGCTCACCGCGGGCCAGGAAGGTCTCGCAGCCGGCGAAGATGCCGCCGATGGCGTAGGTCTCGTGCATGTGCAGGGCATAGCGATGGGTGCGGAACGTCGCTTCAAGGCATTCCAGCCCGTCGAAGCCCGACGCCGTGAAGAACCGCGACCGCTCGCCCTGCGCGAGCGGCTCGGCCGCCACCGCCTGTTCCTGCGTGATGCTGTCCATCGGGCCGATCATAGGGCCGGGGCCGGCGCCGTCTTGTAGAAAATCGGCATGGCGGAACAGCTCCGCTTTGCGCCGTCACGACCGATACACCCATCGGGCATTGGCCGGAGGATGCCCCCCGGCGCGATAGTCTGCCGGTACAACAGGGAACGACCGCCATGAGCACGATCAAGGAAGCGCAGTCCTGGAGCGCCGAGGGCTATGCCCGCAACGCGCGCTTCGTCGCCGATCTGGGCCAGCCGGTGCTCGAGCTGCTGGCGCCGCAGCCGGGCGAGCGCATCCTCGATCTCGGCTGCGGCGACGGCGCCCTGACCGCCAGGCTGGCCGCGGCCGGCGCCGAGGTGGTCGGGGCCGACGCCTCGGCCGAGCTGGTGGCCGCTGCGCGCGCCCTGGGCCTCGACGCCCGCATCGCCGACGGCCAGGCCCTGGCCTTCGCGGCCGAGTTCGACGCCGTGTTCAGCAATGCCGCGCTGCACTGGATGCGGCAACCCGACGCCGTGATCGCCGGCGTCCGGCGGGCGCTGAAGCCGGGCGGGCGCTTCGTCGGCGAGTTCGGCGGCCACGGCAATGTCGCGGCGATCGTGACCGCCCTGGTCGCGGCGCTGAACGCCCACGGCCTGGACGGGGCCGCCCGGATGCCGTGGTTCTTCCCCACCCCGGCCGAATACGCGGCGAAGCTGGAGGCACAGAGCTTCCGGGTCGACACGATCGGCCTGGTGCCGCGGCCGACGCCGCTGCCCACCGGCATGCGCGGCTGGCTCGACACCTTCGCCAATCCGCTGCTGGACGGCATCGGCGGCGCGGCGCGGGCCGAGATCCTGGACGAGGTCGAGGCGCTGCTGGCACCCAGCCTGCGCGACCGGTCCGGGAACTGGAGCGCCGACTACGTCCGGCTGCGCTTCGCCGCGACGCTGACATCATGACGGCCGTGGCAAAGGCCGAAGGCGGCCGGCGCGGCGAGGCGATCGGCTACCTGCTGGCGATCCTCGGCGTGCTCGCCTTCTCCACCCGGCCGGTGCTGATCCGGCTGGGCTATGCCGAGGGGGTCGATGCCGAGACGCTGCTGGCGCTGCGCATGGGCCTGTCCCTGCCCTTCTTCGTGGCGATGTGGGCCTGGGCCCGGCGCCGCGCCGCGGGGCCGCTGGCGCCGGGCGACCTCTTGCGCACCGTGGCGCTGGGGCTGCTCGGCTACTGGATCGCCAGCTATTGCGACTTCCTGGGGCTGCGCACGGTGCCGGCCGGGCTGGGCCGGATCATCCTGTTCCTGTACCCGACCTTCGTGCTGGCGCTGTCGGCCGTGGTGCTCGGCCGGCGGCCGCAGCGGCGGGAGATCCTGTGCCTGGCCGTCGCCTATGCCGGGCTGTTCCTGGTGCTGGACGCCGCGGCGGCCAGCTTCGACGCGGCCCGGCTGGGCGGCGCCGGGCTGATCCTGCTCAGCGCCCTCGCTTATGCCGCCTATCTGGTCGGGGGCGCCAACACCGTGCCCCGGATCGGCAGCACCCGGTTCACCGCCATCGCCATGATGGCGGCCTGCGTCGCCTGCATCGCCCAATTCTTCGTGCTGCGCCCGGCCGACCACCTGCTGGTGTCCGGCAAGGTGCTGGGCATCGCCGCCTGGATCGCGGTGATCGGCACGGTGCTGCCGGTCTGGGCGACCAGCGAGGCGCTGAAGCGGATCGGCGCGGCGCGGGCGGCGCTGCTGGGCGCGCTCGGGCCCGTCTCGACCATCCTCCTGGCCTGGGCCGGGATGGATGAGGCATTGACCGGGCTGCAGGTGGTGGGGGCGCTTCTGGTGCTGGGCGGCGTCGGGCTGCTGACGCTGCCGCGACGCTGACCGGAGGCTAAGACAACAGGGCGATGACCGCCGTGACGGCGCCGAGCACAACGGGTACGGCCACCCAGGCGACCGCGACCTCGGACCAGGACACCCGGGCGGACCGGGCTTCCGTCCCCCATCCTTCGCTCTGCGCCATCGAATCGTCCGGCTCGAGGCCGGTCATTCCGATGAGGCTCATGTTTCAGCTCCGCGCTTCATTCCAGCGCAACGCCCCGGCCGGACATCCGACCGAGGCGCATCCATGACTATGGCGAAGTCGGTGAGCCGGTGCTGTGACCGGGGGCACAGCCGACGCGGAGAAAATCGGCCTCGCGCCGGGCGGGGGTCAGCTCAGCGCCAGTGGCCCTCGATCCAGGCGCCCCGGCTCCAGTAGCCGGGCACCCAGATCCGGGCCGGCGGCGCGGCATAGACCACGCGCGGGGGCGGCGCGTAGACGACGGGCGGCGGGGCCGCATAGACCACCGGCGGGGGCCCGTAGTAGACCGGCGGCGGCCGGTAATAGACCGGAGGCGGCGGCGCATACACCACCGGCGGCCCGACCGGCACGCCGATGCCGATGCTCACGCCGGGATGCCAACCCCAGCCGCCGCGCCACCAGGCCTCGGCCGGGGTGGAGACCATCAGCGGCAGGGCCAGGGCGGCGCCGAGCGCCGCCATCAGCGTGGCACGGCGCGGGGTGATGCGGAACAGCTTCAGCATGGTCACACCATCTGTCTGAACGCGGCACGCCGAAGCGGGCGTGTCCCCAATCACACGGACAGATGGTGCTACGCCGTCGCCGGCGGCAAGGCAATTTACCGCGATTTAATGGGATGGGCGGCACGGGCGCCGGACGGCGCCCGTGCCGGCGTCGTCAGGCCTGGACCGTCTTCTGGGCCTGCTCGCCCAGCTTTTCGATGCCGAGGCGGATGGTCTGCCCGGCCTTCAGGTACTTCGGCGGCTTCTGCCCCATGCCGACGCCCGGGGGGGTGCCGGTGGAGATGATGTCGCCGGTGCGCAGCCCCATGAACTGGCTGAGATAGCTGACCAGGAACGGCGTCTTGTAGACCATCGTCCTGGTCGAGCCGTTCTGGTAGCGGTGGCCGTCCACCTCCAGCCACATATGCAGGTTGTCGTAGTCGCCGACCTCGTCCGGCGTCACCAGCCAGGGGCCGGTCGGGCCGAAGGTGTCGCAGCTCTTGCCCTTGGTCCACTGGCCGTGGCGCTCGGTCTGGAAGGCGCGCTCGGACACGTCGTTGATGACGCAGAAGCCGGCGACATGGCTCATCGCGTCGGCCTCGGACACGTATTTCGCCGGCTTGCCGATGACGATGCCGAGCTCGACCTCCCAGTCGGTCTTCTCGCTGGCGCGCGGGATCTCGACATCGTCGTTCGGACCGACGATGGCGCTGGTGGCCTTCATGAAGATGATCGGCTCCGGCGGCACGGTGGCGCCGGTCTCGGCGGCGTGGTCGGAGTAGTTCAGGCCGATGCAGATGAATTTGCCGGTGCCGGCGACGCAGGCGCCGAGCCGCGGATTGCCGGGAACGACCGGCAGCGAGGACGGGTCGAGGCCCTTCAGCCGGGCGATGCCGGCCGGGGTCAGCGCGTCGCCGGAGATGTCGGGCACGACGCCCGACAGGTCGCGGATCCGGCCCTCGGCGTCGAGCAGGCCCGGCTTCTCCTGCCCCGCGGGGCCGTAGCGCAACAGCTTCATCGATGTTCTCTCCCTAGGAACGCGGGTGTTGGGCGGCTCGGAGCCGCGGTCAGATGGTGATGCCGCCGTCGACGTTGATCGCCTGGCCGGTGAGGTAGGAGGCCTCGTCCGAGGCCAGGTAGATCGCCAGCGACGCGATCTCCTCGGCGGTGCCGAGGCGGCCCATCGGCTGCCGCGCCACGAAGGCGGCGCGCGCCTTCTCGACATCGCCCTGCGCCGCCATCCGGTCGTGCAGGCTCGGCGTCTCCACCGTGCCCGGGCAGATGGCGTTGCAGCGGACGCCCTGGCCGACGAAATCGGCGGCGATCGACTTGGTCAGGCCGAGGACGGCGGCCTTGGTGGCGCCGTAGACGAAGCGGTTCGGCAGGCCCTTGATCGAGGAGCAGACCGAGGCGACGTTGACGATGGCGCCGCCGCCGGCCCCGATCATCGCCGGCAGGAAGGCGCGGCACATGTGATAGGCCGACCGGACATTGAGGTCGAAGGAGAAGTCCCAGTCCTTCTCCTCGCAGTCGAGGATGGTGCCGGCATGGACGAAGCCGGCGCAGTTGAACAGCACGTCGACGGCGCCGCGCTCGGCCGCATAGGCCTTGATCGCATCATGGCTGAGCACGTCGAGCCGGCTGACCGTGATGCCGGGAGCCTCGGCCGCCAGCGCGTCGAGCGCGGCCTGGTTGATGTCGGTGGCATGGACCGTCGCCCCTTCGCGGGCGAAGGCCAGCGCCACCGCCCGGCCGATCCCCTGCCCCGCCGCGGTCAGCACCGCCGTCTTGCCCGCCAGCCTGCCAGCCATTGTCGCAACCCGCTTGTTAAGTCGGACGTATTCCTCGCCCCGAGCGGCGCGCCCGTCAAGCGGAAGCGTATCACCGCTGGTCAAAGCGTAGGCAACAGCGTTAGGAAGGCGGAGGATCATTGTGACGAGCGTGGAGTTGTCATGAAGCGGACCCGGACCGCGGTGATCGGGGCGGGCTATTTCGGCAGCCTGCACGCCGCCAAGCATGCCGAGCTGCCCGAGGCCGAGCTGGTCGCGGTCTGCGACACCGACCTCGGCCGGGCCGAGGCGCTGGCGGCCAAGCTCGGCGCCCGGGCGGTGACCGACCTGTCCGAGCTGATCGGCCAGGTCGACGCGGTCAGCGTCGCCACGCCGACCAATGCCCATTTCGACACCGCGCGCACCTGCCTGGAGGCCGGGATCCACGTGCTGATCGAGAAGCCGATCAGCAACACGCTGGAGGAGGCCGACGCGCTGACCCGCCTGGCCGCCGACCGCAAGCTGGTGCTGCAGGTCGGCCATCTGGAGCGCTTCAACCCGGTGGTGCAGGGCTTGGCCAAGATCCTGGACCGGCCGCGCTACATCGAATGCCAGCGCATCTCCGCCTTCAAGCCGCGCGGCACCGACGTCAATGTCGTGCTCGACATGATGATCCACGACATCGACCTGGTGCTGAAGATCGTGGGGTCGCCGGTCGACCGGATCGACGCCGTCGGCGCGCCGGTGCTGAGCGAGGCCGACGACATCGTCAACGCCCGGCTGCAATTCGCCAATGGCTGCACCGCCACGGTGACCGCCAGCCGGGTCAGCTGGAAGCGCCACCGCACCATGCGGATCTTCCAGCAGGACGGCTACATCATGGTCGACCTGAGCGAGGCCAAGCTGACCTTCATCCGCAAGACCCGCGGCCGCGACGGCCAGCCGGAGCTGTACCAGGAGGAGCAGCAGTTCGAGACCGGCGACCCGCTGAAGCTGGAGATCCAGAGCTTCCTCGACAGCGTCGGCAACGGCCGTCCGCCGGCGGTCAGCGGGCCGGAAGGCCGGGCGGCGCTGGCCGCGGCGCTGGACATCACGCATCAGCTGGCCGACTGGCGCCGGCGCTTCCAGGACGGCGACGCGCCGCAGATTGACGGGACGCAAGGGGCAGAGGGGGCGCGTTGAAACCGAGGCGGCACGACATCATCTATCCGGATCAAGGACTTATCTCCCGAGATCCGAGCCATGGATGACCCGTATGCCGTGCTGGGCGTGCCCCGCACCGCCAGCGAGGACGAGATCCGGCGGGCCTATCGCAAGCTCGCCAAGAAGCATCACCCCGACCTGAACCACGGCGACGCCCGCGCCGAGGAGCGGTTCAAGGCGGTGTCGAGCGCCTATGACCTCTTGAGCGACGCCGAGAAGCGCCGCCGCTTCGACGCCGGCGAGATCGACGCCAACGGCACCGAGCGCGGCTATGCCCGCCGGCCCGGCGGCGGCTGGGCCGGAGCGGGGGCCGGAAGCGGCGCCGGCGGCACGCGCTACCAGCGCTACGACAACTACGATGCCTTCACCGATCCCGGCGACATCGACGACATCCTGCGCGGCATGTTCGGACGGGGGGGAGCCCGAGCCGGCACCGCCAAGGGCCGCGACATCAGCTATACGCTGCGGGCCGAGTTCCGCCTCGCGGTCGAGGGCGGCGAGACCACGGTGACGCTGGCCGATGGCCGGTCGCTCAAGGTCACCCTGCCGGTCGGGCTGACCGACGGCCAGACCATCCGCCTGCGCGGCCAGGGCGAGCGCGGCCCCCGCGGCGCTCCCGGCGATGCGCTGATCGAGGTCCGGATCATCCCCGACCCGGTGCTGGAGCGCGACGGCAGCGACATCCGCATGACCCTGCCGGTGTCGCTGCAGGAGGCGGTGCTGGGCGGCCGGGTCGAGGTGCCGACGCTGCTGGGCCCGGTGATGCTGACCATCCCCAAGGGGTCGAACAGCGGCGCGGTGCTGCGGCTGAAGGGCAAGGGCGTGCGCAGCCCGACCAGCGGCGGCCGCGGCGACCAGTATGTCCGGCTCGCCGTCACCCTGCCGGATCCGGCCGATCCTGAGCTGGCCCGCTTCGTCGAGGACTGGGGCGCCCGCCACCCCTACGACCCGCGCAAGGGCAAGGTGCGGTAAGGTTTCGGCACAGATGTGCCGTAGGTTGGGTTCGCGTCCGCGAACCCAACATCGCGCCGCCGAACCGGTGTTGGGTTCGCCAGGGCGAACCCAACCTACAACGTGATCACATCCCTGCGACAAAAGCAGATTTGACGCCGTCGCGGGCCGGCGCGATAAGCCGATTCATGCACTCCGCCCCCGCCGCCGCGGCCCTGCGCCCTGCCGTCGCCTCCCCCACGCGCCCGATCGCGCTGTGGCTGTTCCTCTGCGCCGCCATGGTCTTCGCCATGGCGGTGATCGGCGCCGTCACGCGGCTGACCGAGAGCGGCCTGTCGATCGTCGAATGGGCACCGATCAAGGGCGCGTTGCCGCCGCTGTCGGACCAGGCCTGGCAGGACGCCTTCGCCGCCTACAAGGCGACGCCGGAATATCTCTACAAGAACACCGGCATGTCGCTGGAGGCATTCCAGCAGATCTTCTTCTGGGAATGGCTGCACCGGCTGTGGGGCCGGCTGATCGGTCTGGTCTTCGCCGCCGGCCTGGCCTGGTTCTGGTGGCGCGGCGGGCTGGACCGCGGCCTGCGGCTGCGCCTGCTCGGCCTCCTGGTCCTCGGCGGGCTGCAGGGGGCGCTGGGCTGGTTCATGGTGATGAGCGGCCTGGTCGACCGCCCCTCGGTCAGCCATTACCGCCTGGCCGCGCATCTCGGCCTGGCGGTCCTGCTGTACGCCCTGATCCTGTGGACCGCCTACGGGCTGGCGCTGCCGCGGCTGGGCGGCTTCGCCGGGGCGCGGTCGCTGCGCCGGCACACGTCGGTCGCCATCGGCTGCGTCGCCGTCACCATGTGCTGGGGCGCCTTCGTCGCCGGGCTCGACGCCGGCCAAGTCTACAACACCTTTCCGCTGATGGACGGGCGGCTGCTGCCGCCGCCGGAATCCTTCAGCATCATCCCGGCCTGGCTGAACTGGTTCGACAACACCGCCCTGGTGCAGTTCACCCATCGCTGGCTGGCGATCGGCACGTCGCTCGTGGTGCTGGCCCTGGCCGTCCGCTGCACCCGTACGCCGGTGGTCGGCTGGGGCCACCTGGCCGGCCTGATGGTGGCGGTCCAGGTCGGCCTCGGCATCTCCACCCTGCTGGCGCAGGTGCCGGTCTGGCTGGGGGCGATGCATCAGGCGGGGGCCCTGCTGCTGCTCGCCTTCCTGCTCGCGCTTCGTTTCGTCACCCGGCCGGTTTCGGAATCGCGGCTCAGATGAGGCCAAGAAGAAAGTAAAGAACAAGCACGACGCCGATTCGAAACTTTCCTTTTTGCGACTTTTGCAAGGCTTGAAACCCGCGCCGGATTCATAGCAGACCCGCGAATTCGATTGCTCAAATGCGGTCGAAACGATACCGTCCACGCCATCACTCCTCGCTGGTGGGAGACGGACGAGAGCGCGCCCGTTGGGGCGTGCCTTGCAAACAAACCAGTGACCGGGAAACCGGAAACAGTAGGGGCGAACACATGCACAGTTTCACCAAGATCCTGGCGCGCGGGCTGCTCGCCGCCGTCCTTTTGGGCGGCGTTTCGAGCGTGGCCCTGGCCGAGATGGTGCTCAACCGCGGCAACGGCTCCGAGCCGGAGACGCTGGACGTTCACAAATCCTCGGGCGTGCCCGAATCCTTCATCCAGATGGACCTCTACGAGGGCCTTCTGATGGCCGACGCCAAGGGCGAGCCGGTTCCCGGCCAGGCCGAGAGCTACACCATTTCCGACGACGGCCTGACTTACACCTTCAAGCTGCGCCAGAACGCGAAGTGGTCGGACGGCACCCCGGTGACCGCCGACGACTGGGTGTTCTCGATGCGCCGGCTGATCGACCCGAAGACGGCCAGCGACTATGGCTACTTCCTCGACCAGGTCGTCAACGCCCGCGACATCCGCGAGGGCAAGAACGGCAAGACGCTCGAGGACATGGGCGTCAAGGCGATCGACGACCACACCCTTGAGATCAAGCTGGTGGCGCCGACCCCGTACTTCGCGTCGTCGCTGCTGCACCACTCGACCCACCCGATCAGCAAGGCCAATTACGAGAAGTTCGGCGACGACTTCGTCAAGCCGGGCAACATGGTCTCGAACGGCGCCTACATGCTGGCCGAGGCGGTGCCGCAGGGCTATGTCAAGGTGGTCAAGAACCCGTATTACTGGGACGCCGCCAACGTCAAGATCGACACGGTCATGTTCTACCCGACCGAGGACATCGACGCCGAGCTGCAGCGCTTCAAGGCCGGCGAGCTCGACATGACCTATGAGCTGCCGAGCCAGCAGATCCCGACCCTGAAGAAAGAGATCGGGGACCAGATCCACATCACGCCGTATTTCGGCACCTACTTCTACGCGTACAACCTCACCAAGGAGCCGTGGAAGAGCAACGCCGACCTGCGGCGCGCCCTGTATCTGGCGATCGACCGCGACACGCTGATCAAGCATGTGACCCAGGCCGACCAGCTGCCGGCCTACAGCTTCGTGCCGCCGGGCACCGACAACTATCCGGGCTTCGAGCCCGACGTGGCGAAGATGACCCAGGCCGAGCGCGACGCCCAGGCCAAGGAGCTGTTCGCCAAGGCCGGCTACGGCCCGGACAAGCCGCTGAAGCTGGAGATCACCTACAACACCAGCGAGAACCACAAGAAGGTGGCGGTCGCCATCGCCGCGATGTGGAAGAAGACGCTGGGCGTCGACGTCACCCTGCAGAACCAGGAATGGGGCACCTTCCAGGAGACGCGCGACAAGAAGCAGTTCCCGGACATCGCCCGCCACGGCTGGATCGGCGACTACAACGACGCCAACAACTTCCTGGAGCTGGAGACCCAGTACATCGGCGAGCAGAACACCTCGGAGTACGACAATCCGAAGTTCGACGAGCTGATGAAGAAGGCCGGTCTCGAGACCGACCTCGGCAAGCGCGGCGAGCTGATGGTCGAAGCCGAGAAGATGATGATCCAGGATCTGCCGATCATCCCGATCTACTTCTACACCACCAAGCATGCCGTCTCGCCGGCCGTGAAGGGCTGGCAGGACAACGTGCAGGACTACCACCTGTCGCGCTGGCTGTCCGTCGAGCGGTAAGACCGGTTCCGTGACGATGCCCGCCTTCCGGTTCGCGCCGGTGGGCGGGCATCGCCCTTTTCACCCCCACGACATGTCCGGCATTCGGGCGGGGGCAGGGATTTGAAACGATGCTGACCTATACCGTGCGCCGCATCCTCGGCGCCATCCCGACCATCCTCGTGATCATCGCGATCGCGTTCTTCATGATCCGGCTGGCGCCGGGCGGCCCCTTCGCCAACGACCGGCCTCTGCCGATCGAGATCAAGCGGAACCTGGAGAAGGCCTATCATCTCGACGAGCCGCTCTACATGCAGTTCGGCCGCTATATGGGCAACGTCCTGCAGGGCGATTTCGGGCCGTCGTTCAAATACAAGGACTATTCGGTCAACGACCTGATCTATCAGGGCTTTCCCTATTCGCTGCAGCTCGGCCTGATCGCGATCGTGATCGCGTCCTTCTTCGGCATCCTGTTCGGCACTATCGCCGCGCTGAAGCAGAACACGCCGGGCGATTACGGCACCATGGCGATCGCCATGGTCGGCATCACCATCCCGAATTTCGTCGTCGCGCCGCTGCTGATCCTGATTTTCGCCGTGACCTGGCGGATCCTGCCCGCGGGCGGCATCGCCGGCGGCTGGACCTCCTTCATCCTGCCGATCGTGGCGCTGTCGCTGCCGCCCACCGCCTATATCGCGCGGCTGACCCGGGCCAGCATGATCGAGGTGCTGCGCTCGAACTTCATCCGCACCGCCCGCGCCAAGGGCTTGCCGGAGCGGATCACCATCGTCCGCCACACGCTGAAGGCCGGGCTGCTGCCCGTCGTCTCCTATCTCGGCCCCGCCACCGCCGGCATCATCACCGGCTCGGTCGTGATCGAGCAGATCTTCGGCATTCCCGGCATCGGCCGTTACTTCGTGCAGGCCTCGCTGAACCGCGACTACACGCTGGTGATGGGCACGGTGATCTTCTTTGCCGTGCTGATCATCCTGTTCAATCTCATGGTCGACCTGCTGTACGGCGCGCTCGACCCGCGCGTGCGCTACGATTGAGGATGCGGCGATGACCGACGCCACCATCGGGACCCTTCCCGCCGCCCAGCCGATCAAGGGCCGCAGCCTGTGGCAGGACGCCTGGCGGCGCCTGCGCGGCAACAAGGCCGCCATCGCCAGCGTGGCGGTGCTGGCCCTGATCGCCATCGCCTGCATCGTCGGGCCGTATCTGCTGCCGTGGGGGCTGGACGAGGTCGACTATACCGCCTTCACAGCGCCGCCGAGCTTCACAGCCGCGGACGACGGCACGGCCGCGCATTATTTCGGCACCGAAGCCAACGGACGCGACCTCCTGGTCCGCACCCTCTATGGCGGCCAGATCTCGCTGATGGTCGGCATCGTCGGCACCCTGGTCAGCCTGGTGATCGGCGTCGCCTACGGCGCCACCTCCGGCTTCCTGGGCGGCCGGGTCGACAGCATGATGATGCGCATCGTCGACGTGCTGTATTCGCTGCCGTTCATGTTCTTCGTGATCCTGCTGATGGTGTTCTTCGGCCGGCACATCTTCCTGATCTTCGTCGCCATCGGCGCGGTGAACTGGCTGGACATGGCGCGCATCGTCCGGGGCCAGACCCTGTCGATCAAGCGCAAGGAGTACATCGAGGCGGCGCATGCCTGCGGCGTGTCGAGCTGGGGCATCATCCGCAAGCACGTGATCCCGAACACGCTCGGCCCCGTCATCGTCTACATGTCGCTGACCGTGCCGCAGGTGATCCTGCTGGAGAGCTTCCTGTCCTTCCTCGGCCTCGGGGTGCAGGAGCCGATGACGAGCTGGGGCGTGCTGATCTCCGAAGGCGCCCGCAGCATGACCATCGCCTGGTGGATGCTGGTGTTCCCGGCCGTGTTCCTGGCCGTCACCCTGTTCTGCCTCAACTTCATCGGGGACGGGCTGCGCGACGCCCTCGACCCGCGCGATCGCTGAGCCCCGAGGCCAACGAACAATGACCGCTACTCTCGTGACCACCCCCACCCCGAGCGCCGGCACCGTGGCCTCCGCCCCCGCCCAGGCCGAGACCATCCTGGCGATCCGCAACCTCGTCACCCGCTTCCAGACCGGCGACGGCGTCGTCGCCGCGGTGAACGGCATCTCGCTCGACATCGCCGCCGGGGAGACCCTCGGCGTCGTCGGCGAGAGCGGCTCGGGCAAGAGCCAGCTGTTCATGTCGGTGATGGGGCTGCTGGCCTCGAACGGCCGCGCCACCGGCAGCGTCCAGTATCGCGGGCAGGAGATCCTGGGCCTGCCGCCGGCGAAGCTGAACCGCTTCCGCGGCTCGAAGATGTCGATGATCTTCCAGGATCCGATGACGTCGCTGAACCCCTACCTGCCGATCTCCCGGCAGATGACCGAGGTGCTGGTGCAGCACAAGGGGATGACCCAGGGCCAGGCGCTGAAGCGGTCGATCGAGATGCTGGACCTGGTCCGCATCCCGGAGGCGAAGCGGCGCATCGGCATGTATCCGCACGAATTCTCCGGCGGCATGCGCCAGCGCGTGATGATCGCCATGGCCCTCCTGTGCCAGCCCGACCTGCTGATCGCGGACGAGCCGACCACCGCGCTGGACGTCACCGTCCAGGCCCAGATCCTGGACCTGATGCGCGACCTGAAGCGCGAGTTCAACACCTCGATCGTGCTTATCACCCACGATCTCGGCGTCATCGCCGGCCTCGCCGACCGGGTGATGGTGATGTATGCCGGCAACGTGATCGAGACCGGGTCGGTGCGGGACATCTTCTACACCCCGCAGCATCCCTACACCGAGGGGCTGCTGCAGAGCATGCCGCGGCTGAACTCCGACCGGCACGCCGAGCTGCCGTCGATCGGCGGCCAGCCGCCGAACCTGCAGAACCTGCCGCCCGGCTGCAACTTTCAGCCGCGCTGCCGCTATGCCCATGCCCGCTGCGTGGCGGAGGAGCCGGTGCTGCGCCCCTGCGGCGGCGGCCACGAGCCGGGCGACGTGCGGCGGGCCAAGGCCTGCCACCTGGCCCAGTTGCCCCTGACCGAGGCCGACCGCGCCGTCATCGACGCCGATCGCGCCGCCCGGACCCGTCATTGAGGCCCGCGCCATGACCGACATCCATCAGCCGGCCAATCCTTCGTCCGACGGCAAGACGATCCTGTCGGTGCGCGATCTGCGCGTGCATTTCTCGATGCCGAAGCGGCACATGTGGTCCAGCCACCGCGACAGCCTGAAGGCGGTCGACGGCATCAGCTTCGACCTCAAGGCCGGCGAGACGCTCGGCATCGTCGGCGAATCCGGCTGCGGCAAGTCGACCCTCGGCCGCGCCGTGCTGCAGCTGATTCCGCCGACCGCGGGCCAGGTGGTGTGGATGGGCGAGAACATCGCCAATCTCGACAGCCACGCGATGCGCGAGAAGCGGCAGGACCTGCAGATCATCTTCCAGGACCCGCTGGCCTCGCTGAACCCGCGCATGACGGTGGGCGAGATCATCGGCGAGCCGCTCGACGTGTTCGAGGGCAAGCTGAGCAAGAAGGAGCGCCGGGCCAAGGTCGAGGAGATCATGGGCCTGGTCGGGCTGCGGCCGGAGATGATCAACCGCTATCCGCACGAGTTCTCCGGCGGCCAGGCACAGCGCATCGGCATCGCCCGGGCGATGATCCTGAACCCGAAGCTGATCGTGTGCGACGAGCCGGTCTCGGCCCTCGACGTCTCGATCCAGAGCCAGATCGTCAACCTCTTGATGCGGCTGCAGCGCCAGTTCGGCCTGTCGCTGATCTTCATCAGCCACGACCTGTCGGTGGTGCGCCACATCAGCCACCGGATCATGGTGCTGTATCTCGGCAAGCTGGCCGAGATCGCCGACCGCGACGACATCTACGACAATCCGCGCCACCCCTACACCCAGGCGCTGATCTCGGCGGTGCCGCTGCCCGACCCGGATGCGGAGCGCAGCAAGAAGCGGATCGTGCTGACCGGCGACCTGCCGAGCCCGCTGAACCCGCCCTCCGGCTGCTATTTCCGCACCCGCTGCCCGAAGGCGCAGGACCTGTGCGCCCAGGTGGCGCCGCAGCTGACCGAGGTCGGCGGCCCCGGCCACCAGGCCGCCTGCCACTTCTGGGACACCCCGACCCCGGCCCGGCGCGACGAGGCGGCGTAGCGCACCGCAGGCGCTTACGCGACCGGCGCGGCTTCCGCCGCGGTCGGACGTTCCGGCACCGGCCGGCCCGATCTCCGCCGGTGCCGGGCGCGGCGCCTCGATACCACCGATGCCCGTCCGCCAAACGGGATGCCGAGCCGCCTGGCCGATCATCGTTCGGCATCGCCATCGGCCGTCCGGCGTAGCGAGCGGACGATTCACCGGGACATATATTATATTTTATAGACTTTCGATCCATCGGATGCCGCCCGATCAGGGCTTTGAGTGAGCCCGCTCACACGGAATGGTATGTAGGGATCTATCCCTCGCCCGTGACATCAAAGTCTTTGCTCCACCCGCACCACCGAAGCCCTTGGACGCGGCGGCCCGGCAGAGAGCGCAATTTGTTCGGCGAGGACATGATGGCAGTTATTCCGACACTCGATGACGATGTGATCTACGGCACCGCGGGCCCGGATGCGATCGACGCCCTGGCCGGGGACGATCACATCGAAGGGCTCGACGGCAATGACGTCTTGGCCGGAAACGACGGCAACGATTTCATGCTGGGCGGCGGCGGCAACGACACCGTGAAAGGCGGCAGCGGTACCGATTATCTGCACGGCGGCAGCGGCGACGACCGTTTGTCCGGCGATGGCGAAGCCGATACCCTGATCGGTGCGGAGGGCAACGATCTCATCGATGGCGGCGACGGCGGCGACTACCTGGATGGAAGCACCGGCGACGACATCGTCTATGGCGGCCTGGGCTCCGACCAGATCTACGGCGGCGACGGGCTGGACATCCTGGTGGGGAACGCCGGCGGCGACACGCTGGACGGCGGCGCCGGCACCGATCTACTGGGCGGCTATGAAGGCGACGATCTGATCCTGGGCGGCGCCGGTGACGACGTGCTCGCCGGTGGCCTTGACCAGGACGCCCTCCATGGCGGCGACGGCAAGGACTCGATCGACGGCGGGGAGGGCAACGACGAGGCCCATGGCGATGCCGGCGACGACGCGATTTCCGGCAGCCTCGGCGACGATCGGCTGTTCGGCGACGTCGGCAAGGACATCATCCTGGGCGGCGACGGCGCCGACACGGCCGACGGCGGCGCCGACAACGACACCATCGAAGCCGGGGCCGGCAACGACCGGATCGACGGCGGCACGGGCAACGACCTCCTGCGCGGCGGCACCGGAAGCGACATCCTGACCGGCGGCGACGGGAACGACACCCTCGTCGGGAACAGCGGCGCCGACATCGCGACGGGCGGCCTGGGCGACGACGTCTACTACATCGACAACCGCTGCGACGTGGTGAACGAACAGCCCGGTGAAGGCAGCGACTGGGTCGTGACCTGCTACTCGACCACCTTGGACAGCGCGGTCCAGAATATAGAGAATATCCAGTTCTACGGGCTGTGGGGCCTGACCGCCATCGGCAACGCCGGAGCCAACCGGCTGGTGGGCAACGACGGCAACAACACACTCGCCGGGCTGGACGGCAACGACATCCTCAGTGGCGGCTTGGGGGCGGATCTGCTGGACGGCGGGGCCGGCAAGGACACCCTCGCCGGCGGCGGGGGAACGGACACGTTCCGCTTCATGAGGCCGGCGCAGTCCGCCGTCGGTGCCGATCGCGACGTGATCACCGACTTCACCGCCGGGGAGGACAAGATCAGCCTCTCCTACATCGACGCGGTCGCGGGCGTATCGGGCGACCAGAGCTTCGGCTTCATCGGCGGCGCCAGTTTCAGCGGCCATGCCGGCGAGCTGCGCTTCGCGGGCGGGATCGTCAGCGGCGACGTCAATGGGGACGGCCATGCCGATTTCGAGATCAGCGTGTCCGTGGCGACGCTGAATGCCACCGACTTCGTGCTCTGAATCCAGCCTGGAAAGGAGATCGAAAAAGGGCGCCGGAAACCGGCGCCCTTCGAATCCGATCCTGGTCCCGGAGGATCAGGCGGCCGCGGCCACCGACGCGGCGACGGTCGTGAAATGCTCGACGATCGAGGCCTTGAACGCGGCCATGTCGAGGTCGTCGCGGGCGGTGATCAGGTTGCCGTCGACCACCACGGTGTCGTCGACCAGCTTGGCGCCGGCGGCCTCGAGCGTCTCGCGGACGGCGTCGCTGGCGACCACGGTGCGGCCCTGGATCCGCTCGGACAGCGCCAGCAGCTGCGGCGCGCCGCCGAGGGCGGCGATCGGCTTGCCGGCATCGGCGAAGCCGCGGAGGATGCGCTTGGTGTGCGGGTTGGCGGCCAGCTTGGCCACGCCGCGCTCGCCGCCCGGGATCAGGACGGCGTCGAAATCCGCGGCCAGCGCGTTCGACAGCGGCACGTCGACGGCGAAGTAGTGACCCCACGCCTTCTCGTGCCAGCCATTGACCAGCCCCTGCTCGGTCGAGACGATCTTCAGGGTGGCGCCGGCGGCGAGCAGGGCCCGCTGCGGCTCGGTCATCTGGACTTCCTCGAACCCGTTCGACACGAGGATGGCGATCGTCTTGCCGGCGAGAGGCTTGTCGTTCTGCATGTATTATTCTCCCTTGCTGAAGCCGGTCCCGGCGGATCCCCTCCGGACCCACATGGCGGCCATCGGGACGCGCGCAAGGCGTCGTCCTGCGCTGCAGATCGCGTATCGCGGGGCAGCGGCGAAACCATGCCGGGATGGTGATTGAATTCGACCGTAGAAGTGGCGGTGGGGGCGTCGAAAGTCAATGCCGGAGACCCATCGCATGGGTGCATTGCACAATGCTGGGGCTCGCCCCGCTTCCGGAACCGCCGTCCGACACGGAACAGCCGCCCTGTCGGCGGCGGAAGGTCGACGCAAAACCGCCGCCCCGGAGGGCGGCGGTTCGGAGTTCAACGTTCGGTGAGGCGCCGGTCTTGAGTGCCGGCGCTCGCGGATCACCGCGACGAAATGGTCGGTGTCAGGCCGGCAGACCGGAGGTTGCCGACATCGCCCGATCCGACGCACGTCCCATCAGGGCCGCCGCGGAGATCATGGTCACCGGAGCGCTAGACATCGGATCACCTCCTTTCATTTGTTGCACCTGCGACAAAGGTCGGGCGAATGGGCTGCTCTGTCAAGGCGGGTCGTCAATGGGCAAGGCCGGCCGCGATATTGACCGCCAGCGCCAGGATCACGGTGTTGAAGACGAAGGACAGCACGCCGTGGCCGAGGGTCAGCCGGCGCATGTAGGAATCCGTCACCTGCACGTCCGAGACCTGGGCCGTCATGCCGACGACGAAGGCGTAGTAGAGGAAGTCCCAGACCCCGGGTTCCCCGTCGCCCGGGAACTCCAGCCCGCGCGCATCTTGGCGCCTGCCGCGTTCGACGCCCGCCTTGCCGTAGTAGAGATGGGCATAGCGGAAGGCGAAGACGGTGTGCAGTGTGGCCCAGCCCAGCGCCACGCCGGCGATCGCCAGGACCAGATGCGGCGCCGCCGGCGCCTCCGCCTGGTTCAGCAGGCTGAAGATCGAGGCCACGCCGAGGCCGGCCGCGATCAGCGTGATCAGCACGATCAGCGGCAGGCCCTCGTCGTCGATGTCGGCCCGGCGCCGGATGGTGTCGGGCGTCGCCCGGGCGGCCATGACCGCGGTCCATGCGAGATACAGGCCGAAGAAGGCGTCGCCGGCGACGACCACGGCGATCGGCCCGCGGGCGCTGCCGCCCAGGGCGAACCACAGCGCCACGCCCAGCAGCACGCCGGCATAGAAGCGGGTGTGGTGCCGCAGATGGTTGCGGATCGAACCGAACAGGGCGGCCTCCCTTCGCAGCATCGCTTCCGCGAGGAACGCATTCCCCTGCCCGGCTGTCCAGAGGCGACTCGGGCCGCTCCGCCCCAAGCCCGCGTAGGTTGGGTTCGCGACAGCGAACCCAACATTGGACGAGCGCTCCTGGCCGTGTTGGGTTCGCTCCGCGAACCCAACCTACGACGTTCAGCCGAACCGCTTCGCCAGCCGCGCCAGCGCTTCGTCCAGCACCGCATCCTGCTTGGCGAAGCAGAAGCGGGCGACGGTCGACAGCGGGGACTCGGCATAGAAGGCCGAGACCGGGATGGCGGCGACGCCGACCTCCTCGATCAGGTGCCGGCAGAAGGCCTGGTCGTCGCCGTCGAAGCCGGTCGAGCCGATGTCGAGATTGACGAAATAGGTGCCGTCGCAGGGCAGCGCCGCCAGCCCCAGCCGCGCGAGACCGGCGGCGAAGCGGTCGCGCTTGCCCTGCAGCTCGGCGACGAAGCCGTCATAATAGTCGTCGCCCTTGGCCAGGCCGTAGGCCACGGCGGTCTGCAGGTTCGGCGGGGTGGTGAAGGTCAGGAACTGGTGCGCCTTGCCCAAGAGCGTCGCCAGCGCCGGCGCCGCGGTGACGTAGCCGACCTTCCAGCCGGTCAGCGAGAAGGTCTTGCCGGCCGAGCCGATCTTCAGGCAGCGCTCGCGCATGCCCGGCCGGGCGATCAGCGGCTGGTGCCGCCGGCCGTCGAACACCAGGTGCTCGTAGACCTCGTCGCAGATGACGGTGGCGTCGGAGCCCTCGACGAACTCGGCGAGGAGGTCCAGCTCGGCCGCGCCGAACACCTTGGCCGCCGGGTTCAGCGGGTTGTTGAACAGCACCGCCTTGGTCCTGGGCGAGAAGGCGCGGGCCAGGGCCGCCCGGTCGAACGACCAGTCGGGCGGCGTCAGATGCACGAATTTCGGCACGCCGCCGGCGCGGCGGACCAGCGGCAGATAGGCGTCGTAGAGCGGCTCGAACAGCACCACCTCGTCGCCCGGCTCGATCAGCGCGAACAGCGCCGCCGCCAGCGCCTCGGTGGCGCCGGAGGTGACCACGACCTCGGTGTCGGGATCGACCTCGAGCCCGTAGAAGCGCTTGTCATGCGCCGCCACGGCCTGGCGCAGCTCCGGCAGGCCCAGCATCGGCGGGTACTGGTTCCAGCCGTCGGTCACGGCGGTGGCGGCGACCCGCAGCACGTCCTCCGGCCCCTTCCCGTCCGGGAAGCCCTGGCCGAGATTGACCGCGCCGTGCTGCCGCGCCAGCCGGGACATGACCTCGAACACGGTGGTGCCGAGGCCGGAGAAGACGGCGTTTCCGGGCTTCATCTTATGGTTGTTCAGGTCGCGTCAGTGCCGGGTGGCCGGGGAGTCGTCGAACTCGTCGTCCTCCGGCCCTTCCTCGACCACGTCCAGCATCTCCTCGAACCGGTCGAGCAGGTCGGAATAGTCGCGGTTGGCCCGCAGGAACTTGCGGAACGCCTTGTCGTTGCGGATGTCGGCGTCGAACCAGGCGTCGGCGGCGCGCTGGTGCTCCGGATGGGCGGAGAGGTGGTAGAAGGCGGCCTGCTCGACCGTCGTGACCTCGCGCTCGTCCAGCATCTCCAGCACCGCGCCGACATAGGTCGGCAGGCCGGTGAGGAAGGCGATCTCGTTGGCCGCGGCGGCCAGTTCCTCCTCGTCCAGCGGCTCGTCCGGCGCCTCGCCGGCGGCGGCCGCGGCGGCCTGGGCCGCCTCCTCCATCTTGCGGATCTCGTCGCGCAGCGCGGCGAAGTCGCTGTCGTCGCCGATCAGCGCCTCGTTCGGCGTGCCGCCGATCGCCGCCTCGATCGCCAGCAGCGTGTCGAGCAGCTTGCGCTTGCGCACCACCCAATTGGCACCGCTGCGGACGTCCTCGGCGATCGACCGCAGCCGCTCCTGCTCCTCCGGCGCCATGTCGGCGAGCAGCGATGTTTCGGGCTTGGCTATCGCAGTCACGGCTCTCGTCCTGTCTGTCGTCCTGCGCCCCGGCGGCGCGGGGCGCACCCTAACACAGCAGGCCCGCGGATGGCGAAGCTTGACCCCTGTTCGCCGCATGCCTATCTGGATCGCGCCATGGCCAAGCTCCCGATCCTGATCGCCCCCGATTCCCGTCTCAAGACCAAGGCGAAGCCGGTCGCCGCGGTGGACGACCGCGTCCGCCAGCTGACCGACGACATGCTGGAGACGATGTACGCCGCGCCGGGCATCGGTCTCGCCGCGCCGCAGATCGGCGTGCTGGAGCGGGTCATCGTCATCGACGTGGCCGGCAAGGACGAGCCGCCGGCGCCGATGCGCCTGATCAATCCGGAGATCACCTGGGCGTCGGAGGAGCTGCAGACCGCGGAGGAAGGCTGCCTGTCGCTGCCCGAGCAATGGGCCGAGGTGGTGCGCCCTGCCGAGGTGAAGATCCGCTATCTGGACGAGACCGGTGCTCAGCAGGAGACGCACGCGACCGGCCTTCTGGCCACCTGCGTGCAGCACGAGATCGACCATCTCAACGGCGTGCTGTTCGTCGACCACATCTCGGCGCTGCGCCGGAACATGATCCTGCGCAAGGTCCAGAAGTGGAAGAAGGACCACGCGTCGTAGCGGCGCGGGGCCTGTCCCGCAACCCCTCGCGCATCGCGTCCTCGCCGTCGCGCAGCGCCTGGACATAGGCCGGCAGCTCGGGCGAAGGCCCCTGCCAGCCGAGGGCGGCGGCGATCTCCGCCGTCGGCACCGTGCCGCCGCGGCGGCGGAACACGGCCCTGACCACGGCATGGGCGGCGACGGCACCGCCGGCATCCTCGAAGCTTTGCTCGAGATACAGCCACTTCTCGTCCCAGCCGAGCAGCCGGCTGCGCAGCCGGTAGCCGGCGAAGGCGGCGAGCGAGCGGCGATAGCGGATGGTCGCCCCGCCCAGCACCGGCGCCCAGCGCCGGCGCCACAGCAGCCCGGCCAGCCCGGCCCGCAGCATCAGGTCGGTGCGGCCGAGATCCATCACCGTCAGGTACCGGCCGTTGTTCATGTGCAGGTTGAAATCGAGGTCGTTCGGCCAGACCCGGAACCGCACCACGCTGTCGCCGAACAGGGTCAGCCGGCACCCGAGCAGCGCCGCGACCACGACACGGATGAGGCGGAGATAGAGGTTCATCGGCGGCGGCCGCCCCCTCCCGTCAGAACGCCTCGGCCTCCAGCGCCATCAGCGGCGCCTTGCCGGCCATGATCTGGATGAACAGCGAGCCGGTCTCCGGCAGCATGCGCTGGATGAAGAAGCGCGCCGTCTTCAGCTTGGCGTCGTAGAAGCCGGCGCGGTCGCCGGCCTCCGGCGCGCGCTGCAGGGCGACCTTCGCCATCCGCGCCCACATCCAGCCCAGCGCCACCAGGGCGAACAGCTTGAGGTAGTCGGACGAGGCGGCGCCCGCTTCCTCCGGGTCCTTCAGCCCCTTCTGCGCGATCCAGGCGGTGGCCTGCTGCAGCTTGCCGAAGGCCTTGGCCAGCGGGCCGACGAACTCCAGCATCGCCTCGTCCTCCGCCGCCTCGCGGATGAAGGCGTCGACCGGGTGGAAGAAGCTGCGCAGCAGACGGCCCATGTCCTGCGGCATCTTGCGGCCGACCAGGTCCAGCGCCTGGATGCCGTTGGCGCCCTCGTAGATCTGGGCGATGCGGGCGTCGCGCACGAACTGCTCCATCCCCCATTCGCGGATGTAGCCGTGGCCGCCCAGCACCTGCTGCGACCGGACCGCGACCTCCAGCCCCATATCGGTGAAATAGGCCTTCAGGATCGGCGTCATCAGCGAGACGAAGTCGTTGGCGTTCTGCCGGACGGCCGGGTCGGGGTGCTTGGTGTAGAGGTCGATGTTGATGCCGACCAGGTAGCCCAGCGCCCGCGCGCCCTCGGCGAAGGCCTTGCCGGTCAGCAGGTTCTTGCGCACGTCGGGGTGGACGATGATCGGGTCCGCCGGCTGGTCCGGCGCCTTCGGGCCGGCGAGGGAGCGGCCCTGCACCCGGTCCTTGGCGTAGGCCACGGCGTTCTGGTAGGCGACCTCGGCGATGCCGAGCCCCTGCATCGCGACGCCGAGCCGGGCGGTGTTCATCATCACGAACATCGCCCGCATGCCCTTGTGCTTCTCGCCGACCAGCCAGCCGATGGCACCGTCGAGATTCATCACGCAGGTGGACGAGGCCTTGATGCCCATCTTGTGCTCGATCGAGCCGCAGGCGATGCCGTTGCGGGGGCCGGCGACGACCGCCCCGCCCTCCTCCTTCGGCAGGAACTTCGGCACCACGAACAGGCTGATACCCTTGATGCCCGGCGGGGCGTCGGGCAGGCGGGCCAGCACCAGGTGGACGATGTTCTCGGTCAGGTCGTGCTCGCCGGCCGAGATGAAGATCTTGGTGCCGGTGATGCTCCAGGCGCCGTCGGCCGCCGGTTCGGCCTTGGTGCGGATCAGGCCGAGATCGGTGCCGCAATGCGGCTCGGTCAGGCACATGGTGCCGGACCAGCTGCCGTCCGTCAGCTTCGGCAGGTAGGTCGCCTTCTGCCGGTCGTCGCCATAGACCTCGAGCGCGTTGTAGGCGCCCTGCGACAGGCCGGGATACATGCCGAAGGACATGTTGGCGGAGGACAGCACCTCCTCGATCACGACGTTCACCGCCTTGGGCATGCCCTGGCCGCCGAAGGCGGGGTCGGCGGACAGGCCGGTCCAGCCGCCCTCGGCGAAGGTGCGGTAAGCCTGCCTGAAGCCCTTCGGCGTATAGACCACGCCGTTCTCGAAGCGGCAGCCCTCCTCGTCGCCGGGCTGGTTCAGCGGCGCCAGCTCGTTCTCGGCCAGGCGCGCCGCCTCCTCCAGGATCGCGTCGACGGTGTCGGGCGTCGCCTCCTCGTAACCTGACAGCTCGGCGAGCCGGCCGGCATCCAAGAGCTCGTGCAGCACGAAGCGGATGTCGTCGAGCGGGACCTTGTAGCTGGGCATCGTCAGATCCTCTCAGTTCCGCAGCGGCTTGCCGGTGGCCAGCATGTGCTCGACCCGGGCGATGGAGGCGGGGGCGCGGACCAGCTCGGTGAACGCCTCGCGTTCCAGCGCCAGCACATCGTCCTCGGTCAGCGTCTCGGTGATGTCGGTGTCGCCGCCGGACAGCACCGTCGCCAGCTTGTCCGAGACCACGATGTCGTGCGGCGTCGCCTTGCCGCTGCGGGCCAAGTCGGCGACCGCCAGGGCCAGCGCGGTCCGCGCGGTCGGGCCCGGCAGCCGGATCTCCTCGGCCGGCTTCGGCGGCTGGTAGCCCTCGGCCAGCGCCAGGGCGCGCGCCTTGGCGTCGGCCAGCAGCCGGTCGCGGTTCATGGTGATGCCGTCGGCCGGACGGAAATACAGCAGTTCCTTGGCCTCGAAGGCGGATTTCGCCACCCTGGCGGTGCCGATGGTCTCGAACACCTGCCCGATCGGCGGCATCGGCCCGCCGGGACGCCGGGCCTGGCCATAGGCGCGCAGCAGCATCTCCTTGCAGCCGCCCCAGCCGGGGATCAGGCCGACGCCGACCTCGACCAGGCCGCAATAGGTCTCGGCATGGCCCTGGATCGCGCTCGAATGCAGCAGGATCTCGCAGCCGCCGCCGAGCGCCATGCCGGAGGGCGCGGCCACGGTCGGGAACGGCGCGAATTTCAGCGCCTTGTAGGCATCCTGCCCGCCCTTCACCAGCGCCTCGATCTGCGGCCACAGGGCGATGTTGATGCCGAACAGGGCGAGGCCGAGATTGGCGCCGACCGAGAAGTTGGCGCCCTCGTTGTAGATCACCATCGCCTTGTATTTCGACGCGGTGATGCGGATCGCCTCGGCCAGCAGCGCCATGGTCTGGTCGTCGAGGCTGTTCATCTTCGAGGTGAACTCGAAGCAGGTGACGCCGTCGCCGATGTCCCACAGCGCCGCCGACCCGTTCCTGGCGAGCGGCTTGGCGGTGCGCTTGATGTCGGCCAGCAGCAGCACGCCGTCCGGCCGCTTCACCTCGGCATAGTCGCCGCCGGTGGTCAGGTATTGCAGCCTGCCGTCCTGGACCCGGTAGAAGCTGCGGCCCCGTGCTGACTTCAGCAGCGCCGGCACCGGCCTGCCCTGGCCTTCCAGCCAGCCGATCAGCCAGTCGGCGCCGACCTGGTCGATCAGCTCGAACGGGCCGAAGCTCCAGTTGTAGCCGAGGCGCATGGCCTCATCGACCGCGACCACCGTGTCGGCGATCTGCGGCACCAGCCCGGCGGCGTAGGACAGGGTCCGGCCCAGCACCTGGGCGGCGTATTGGCCGGTCTTGTCGTCGAAGGCGACCAGCGCCTTCAGCCCGCCCTGGCGTGCCGCCTCCACGCTGTCGAGCTTCGGCTTGTCCGACTTCGCCCAGGCACCGGTCCGGAGGTCGATGCTCTCCTTCACCCGGCTGCCGTCGGCGGCCTTGGCAAGACGATAGAAGCCGCCCTTGCCCTTGCGGCCGGTGTAGCCCTCGGCGATCAGCTTCTCGATCGCCGGCTCGACCCGGTAGATCTCGCGATACGGGTCGTCCTTCGGCAACGTCGCCAGCAGGCTCTTGGCGATGTGCGGCATCAGGTCGAGCCCGACCAGGTCGATCAGCCCGAACACGCCGGTCTTCGGCACGCCCATCGGCCGCCCGACCACCGCATCCGCCTCCTCCACCGTCAGGCCGAGGTCGAAGGCGCCGTTGACCGCCGCCTGGATCCAGTAGGTGCCGATCCGGTTGGCGATGAAGCCGGGCGTGTCCTTGCAGTCGACCACGCCCTTGCCGAGACGGAGGTCGGCGAAGCCGCGGATGCTGGCGACCAGCGCCGGATCGGTCTCCGGCCCCGTCACCAGCTCCAAGAGGCGCATGTAGCGCGGCGGGTTGAAGAAATGGGTGATCAGGAAGCCGCGCCGGAACGCCTCCGACCGGCCCTCGGTCAGGATCGCCAGCGGGATGGTCGAGGTGTTGGAGGAGACCGCCGCCCCCGGCTTCATCACCCGCTCGATCCGGGCGTAGAGGTCCTGCTTGACCTTGGGGTCTTCCAGCACCGCCTCGACGATCCAGTCGCAGCCGGCCAGCTTGTCCAGGTCGTCCTCGGTGTTGCCGGGGGTGACCAGCTTCGCCGCCGCCTTCGACATGAAGGGCGCCGGATCGGCCTTGGCCATGCGCGCCAGCGCGCCCTCGGCGACGGCGTTCCGGTTCGTCGCATCCTTGGGCACGATGTCGAGCAGCAGCACCGGCACGCCGGCATTGGCGAAGTGAGCGGCGATGCCGCTGCCCATCACGCCGGCGCCGATCACCGCGACTTGCTTGATGTCCATGGTTCAGCTCCCTGAGGTCGCGGCCTGCCCCTCACCCGGCTGCGGATGAGGGGCGGCGCTGACGTCGTGTCGGGTTGGGTTGGATCAGGCGGCCTCGAGCACCGTGGCGATGCCCTGGCCGCCGCCGATGCACATGGTGGCGAGGGCCAGCGCCTTGCCCTCCCGCTTCAGGATCGACGCGGCCTTGCCGGTGATCCGGGCGCCCGAGGCGCCGAGCGGGTGGCCGAGCGCGATGGCGCCGCCGTCGATGTTGGTCTTGTCCCAGTCCAGCTCGAGGTCGCGGCCGACCGCCAGCGCCTGGGCGGCGAAGGCCTCGTTCAGCTCGACCACGTCGATGTCCTGGAGCGACAGCCCGGCGCGCTGCAGCGCCTTGCGGCTGGCGCCGACCGGGCCGATGCCCATGATCTCCGGCGCGCAGCCCGACACCGCGATCGACCTGATCCGGGCCAGGATCGGCAACCCGGCGGCCTTGGCGAAGGCCTCGCTGGTCACCAGCGTCGCCGAGGCACCGTCGGTCAGCGGGCTGGAGGTACCGGCGGTCACCGTGCCGTTCTGGTCGAAGGCCGGCTTCAGCCCGGACAGGCCTTCCTGGCTGGTGTCGGGGCGGATGGTGCCGTCGCGCTCGACCGTGCCGTCCTTCGTGGCGATCGGCACGATCTCGGCGGCGAAGCGGTTCTCGGCCCAGGCCTTGGCCGCCCGCTGCTGCGAGCGGACGGCGAAGTCCTGCTGGCTCTCGCGGGTGATCTGGTACTTCACCGCCAGGTTCTCGGCGGTCACGCCCATGTTGAAATAGGCCTGCGGCATCTCGGCCGCGAGCTTGGGGTTCGGTGCCGGGTTGAAGCCCATCATCGGCACCCGGGTCATGCTCTCGACCCCGGCGCAGAGGAAGGCCTCGCCCGCGCCCAGCTGGATCGCGCCGGCCGCCTGGTGGATCGCCTGCATCGACGAGCCGCAGTAGCGGTTGACGGTGACGCCGCCGACCGACTGCGGCAGCCCGGCCAGGAACACGACCATGCGGGCCATGTTGAAGCCCTGCTCGCCCTCCGGGAAGGCGCAGCCGAGGATCAGGTCCTCGATCGCCTCGGGGTCGACCTTGGTCTCGGCCACCAGCGCCTTGATCACTTCGGCGACCAGGTCGTCGGGCCGCACCCGGCGCAGGTCGCCCTTGTTGGCGAAGTGATGCGGCGACCGCTTGAACCCGGCGATGACGACGCTCTTGTCCATGTCAGGCTCCTCAGAGTTTCTTGTCGCGGGCCGCGCCCGCGGATTGGGTGGCGGCTCAGCCTTCCGGCAGCGCGCCTTCCCGCTTCAGGAAGGTGGTGATCTCGTCCTCGATGCCTTTCAGGTCCTCGATGGTCTGCTGCACGTCGACCAGCTGGGTCTCGAGGGCGGCACGCCGGGACCGGGCGCGGCCGAGGAAATAGGACATCTGCTCGACCTGGCCGTGCTCGCGGTCGTAGAGGTCGAGGAACTCCTTGATCTCGGCCAGGGAGAAGCCGAGCCGCTTGCCGCGGCAGATCAGGGCCAGCCGGGCCCGGTCGCGATGGCTGTAGATCCGGGTCAGCCCGGCCCGTTCGGGCGACAGCAGGCCCTCGTCCTCATAGAACCGGATACTGCGCGGGGTGATGTCGAACGCCGCGGCGAGATCGCCGATCGAATAGCTGCGCTGCTCGACCTCCGTCTTCTCCCTGGTATCCGCCTCCATGGCGCCCGAGCCTCCGACCGCGTTGCTGCATGCCGTTTACGTAAACGTAAAGTACCGCGGTCGGGGGTCCGGGTCAATCGGAAGCGGGTCAGGTGCCGGTGCGGACCTCCTGCGGCGCGGCCGCCGCCTTCGCCGCCTCCTCCTCCAGCACCGCCTTGCGCGACAGCTTGCCGATCAGCGTCTTCGGCAGCGGCGCGTCGCGGAACTCGACCAGCTTCGGCATCTCGATCGGCGACAGCTTGTCCTTCAGGAACTCGACCAGGCCGTCGGCCGTCAGGCTCTGCCCGGCGCGCAGCTTGATATAGGCCTTCACCGTCTGGCCGCGATAGGGATCCGGCAGGCCGGCGACGATGCATTCCTCGACCGCGGGGTGGAGGTAGATCGCCTCCTCGACATTGCGCGGATAGACGTTGAAGCCGGAGCACAGGATCATGTCCTTGATCCGGTCGACGATGAAGGTATAGCCGTCCTCGTCCATGGTGCCGACGTCGCCGGTGTGCAGGCGGCCGTCGCGCAGCACCTCCGCCGTGTCCTCCGGCCGGTTCCAGTAACCCTTCATCACCTGGGGACCGCGGATGCAGACCTCGCCGCGCTCGCCGGCCGGCACCACCGTGGTGCGGTCCTCCAGCGACACGATCTCGACGATCGTCTGCGGCAGCGGGATGCCGATCGAGCCGGTCTTGTTGACGCCGAACAGCGGGTTGCAGGTGGCGATCGGCGAGGCCTCCGACAGGCCGTAGCCCTCGACCAGCTTGCAGCCGGTCGCCGCCTCGAAGGCGTGCTTGACCTCGACCGGCAGCGGCGCCCCGCCCGAGATGCAGCGCTTCAGCGAGGACAGGTCGTATTTCGCCCGCTCGGGGAAGTTGGCGATCGCGGTGTAGATGGTCGGCACCGCCGGGAACAGCGTCGGCTTCCTGTCGTGGATCGTCTTCATGACGGTCTCGAGCTCGAAACGCGGCAGCATGATGATCTCCGCCCCCGCCCAGATCGCCAGGTTCATCGCCACGGTCATGGCGAAGACGTGGAAGAAGGGCAGCACCGCCAGCATCCGGTCCTGGCCCGGCACCATGCCCTCGAACCAGCAGCCGGCCTGCACCGCGTTGGCGTAGAGATTGGCATGGGTCAGCATCGCCCCCTTGGGCGTGCCGGTGGTGCCGCCGGTGTATTGCAGCACCGCAAGGTCCTCCTCCGGCGCGATCGGCACCGGGGCGAAGCGCCCGTCGTTGCGCACCAGATCGGCCCAGCGCAGGTGCCGCTCGTCCTTCGGCACCCTGGCCACTTCCCGCCGCTTGACGATCGGGAACAGCAGGTTCTTCGGGAAGGGCAGCACGCCCGCCATCGGGCAGACCAGGATCCGCTTCAGCGCGGTGCGGCCGAGGAGCGGCAGCAGCTTGCCGTGCAGCTGCGCCAGGTCCAGCGTCACCATCAGCTCGGTGCCGCTGTCGTCGATCTTGGTGATCAGCTCGCGCTCGGCATAGAGCGGGTTGAAGTTGACCACCACCGCGCCGCATTTCAGCAGCGCGAAGTAGCAGATCACGTAATAGGGACAGTTCGGCAGGAACAGGCCGACCCGGCTGCCCTTGCCGATCCCGGCCGCCTGGAACCCCTTGGCGGCGCGGGCGACCAGGTCGCCGATCTGGCCGTAGCTGAGGGTCTTGTCCATGAAGGTGGCGCAGGGGCGGTCGGCGAACCGCGCCACGGCATCGTCGAGGATGGCGTAGAGCGGCCGCGGCTCGATCGGCCGGCTCCAGTCGATCTTGGGCGGGTACAGCTTGGCCCAGGCATTCGGGCGTTCCGAGGCAAACGCCTCCGTCATATCGGTCTCCCCAAGGTCTTTCTCGGGCCACAGCGCGGCCTTATCGCATGATGGTGCCGATCAGCGGAACCGGCCGCAAGGTTGAAGCGGAGCCGGGGCCGTGGTTTAAACAGCGCGCCCGATACTGGATCCGGAAAACCTTGGCCAAGCACAAGGACAAGAAGCCGCAGCCGCGGCGGCTGAGCGACCGCGAGATCAGCCAGCGGCTGCTGCGCAACTACATCCGGCCGCATTGGCCGAAGGTGGTGCTGGCGCTGTTCTGCATGGCGCTGACCGCGGCCTCCACCGCCGCCTCGGCCTATGTGATGAAGCCGGTGATCGACGGCATCTTCACGGACAGGGACGCCGCCCTCTTGTGGCCGCTGGCCACCGCGGTGATGGTGATCTTCGTGGTCAAGGGCGTCGCCGGCTACTTCCAGGGCGTGATCCTGAACAATGTCGGCCGGCTGATCATCGCCGAACTGCAGGTGCGGATGTTCCGCAACCGGGTGCGGGCCGACCTGGCCACATTCCACGAGACCACCTCGGGCCGGATGGTCAGCCACTTCACCAACGACGTGCAGTCGATGTACGGCGCGGTGGCGACCGGCATCACCGGCATCGGCCGCGACCTGCTGTCGCTGGTCGCGCTGATCGGGGTGATGTTCTACACCGATGTCGAGCTGGCGGCGGTGACCTTCGTGATCTTCCCGCTGACCGTGATCCCGGTGCTGCAGATCGGCAAGCGCATCCGCAAGATCACCGGCAAGACCTTCACCCAGTACGGCTCGCTGAACAACCATCTCGGCCAGGTCTTCCAGGGCATCCGCCACGTCAAGGCCTACAACGCCGAGGAGCGCGAGACCGGCCGCGCCGCCAAGATCATCTACGAGGTGTCGCGGCTGCGGCAGAAGTCGATGCGGATCAGCTCGGCCACCAACCCGATCCTCGAGATCCTGTCGGGCGTGGCGATCGTCATCGTCATCCTCTACGGCGGCAACGAGGTCATCTCGGGCTCGCGCACCACCGGCTCCTTCTTCGCCTTCATCGCCGCGCTCCTGATGGTGTACGAGCCGCTGAAGCGGCTGGCCAACCTGCACAACACCCTGTCCTCCGGCTTCGCCGCGGCCGAGCGGGTGTTCGAGACGATCGACGCGGTGCCGGCGATCCGGGACGCCGCGGACGCCATGGCGCTGACGCAGTGCCAGGGCCGCATCACCCTGGCCGACGTGCATTTCGCCTACAGCCCGAAGATCCCGGCGCTGCGCGGCGTCACGATCGAGGTGCCGGCCGGCAAGACGGCGGCGCTGGTCGGGCCGTCCGGCGCCGGCAAATCGACCATCCTGAACCTGATCCCGCGCTTCTACGACGCCACCCAGGGCACGGTCGCGATCGACGGACACGACGTCCGCGGCCTGACCCTGCATTCGCTGCGCGACCACATGGCGCTGGTCAGCCAGGAAGTGACCCTGTTCGACGACACCGTCCGCGCCAACATCGCCTATTCCCGCCCCTCGGCGACGCAGGAGGAGGTGGAGGCCGCGGCCAGGGCGGCGGCGGCGCACGAGTTCATCCAGCGCCTGCCCAAGGGCTACGACACCATGGTCGGGGAGCAGGGGGTGAAGCTGTCGGGCGGGCAGCGCCAGCGCCTGTCGATCGCCCGCGCCATGCTGAAGAACGCGCCGATCCTGCTGCTGGACGAGGCGACCTCGGCCCTGGACACCGAAAGCGAGCGGCAGGTGCAGGCGGCGCTGACCCAGCTGATGGCCGGCCGCACCACGCTGATGATCGCGCACCGCCTGTCGACCGTGCGCAACGCCGACCTGATCTATGTGCTGGACCATGGCCGCGTGGCCGAGGTCGGCAGCCATGCGGAGCTGATCGCCGGCGGCGGCCTGTACGCCCGCCTGTGGGCGATGCAGACCGCCGATGACGAGGAGCCGGCCGCGATGGCGGCCGAGCCGATCTGAGGGGGAAGAGGATGGACGAGGCCGAAGCGCTGCGGCAGCGGCTGCGCGGAATGCGGTGGTTTGCCGTCTGGGCGCTGATCTTCGGCCTCGGCATCGGCTTCTATGCCGGCTTCACGCTGGGCGTCGACACCGCCCGCGACGCCGCCGCGATGACGGCGCCGAAGGCGGGTTAGGTCAAGCCGCGGCCTTCGCGAGCGTCGGATAGTCGGTATAGCCGCGGGCGTCGCCGCCGTAGAAGGTCGCCTGGTCCGGCGTGTTCAGCGGCGCGTCGCGGCGCAGCCGCTCGACCAGGTCCGGATTGGCGATGAACGGCTTGCCGAAGGCGATGAGGTCGGCGCGGCCGCTTTCCACCGCGTCGATCGCCAGGCCGCGGTCGTAGCCGTTGTTGGCGATATAGCTGCCGCGGAACAGCCGGCGCAGGGCCTGGATGTCGGCGCCGGGCGGCAGGTCGCGGGTACCGCCGGTCTGGCCCTCGACAAGGTGCAGGAAACCGAGGCCGAGCCCGCTCAGCCCCTCGATGGCGTGGCCGAAGGTCGCCATCGGGTCGCGGTCGGCGATGTCGCCGAAATGGGAGAAGGGCGACAGCCGCACGCCGACCCGGCCGGGCGTCCAGACATCGGCCACCGCCTCCGCCACCTGCAGCAGCAGCCGGGCCCGGTTGGCGGCCGGGCCGCCATAGGCGTCGGTCCGCTTGTTGGTGCCGTCGGCCAGGAACTGGTGCAGCAGGTAGCCGTTGGCGGCGTGGATCTCGACCGCGTCGAAGCCGGCTTCCCTGGCATTGCGCGCCGCCCGGGCGTAGTCGCGGACGATGCGCGGCAGCTCATCCGTCTCCAGCGCTCGCGGCGCCGAGGCCGGGACGAAGCCCTCGCCGTCATAGACCCGGGTATCGGCCGTGATCGCGGACGGCCCGACCGGCGCCGCGCCGCCCGGCTGCAGCACGGCGTGCGAGATCCGGCCGACATGCCAGAGCTGCGCCGCGATCCGCACGCCGGCCTTGTGCACGGCATCGGTCACCAGCCGCCAGCCGGCCACCTGCTCCGGGCTGTGGATGCCCGGGGTCCAGGCATAGCCCTTGCCCTCCGGCGAGATCTGCGTGCCTTCGGAGATCAGCAGGCCGGCCGTGGCGCGCTGGGCATAGTATTCGGCGTTCAGCGCATGCGGCACGTCGCCGTCGGGCCGCGCCCGGTTGCGCGTCAGCGGCGCCATCACGATCCGGTTCGGCAGCTCCAGGTCGCCGATCCGGGTCGGCGTGAACAGCTTCGGGACAGTCATCATTCTCTCCGGTTGGATGCTCGATTCAGGACCGATCGGTCCAAAATTGAGCCGAAAAACACAGGGACGGGATTGTCGCCGACCTCACCGCATCAGCGGCTCGGCGGCGGACAGGAGGTCGTCGATCGCGGCGGGCGCGGTGCCCGCCTTGTGCATCACCGAGGCGCCGACCGCGATGGCCAGCAGGCTGCGCGCCCTTGCCGCCTCCTTCGCCGCATCGGTGCCGGAGCGCCGGGCCAGCAGCCCGGCCAGCAACGCCTCCAGCCGCTCCAGATGGCGGCGGCCCAGCGTCTCGACCTCAAGGTCATGCGGCGCCAGCTCGACCGTGCAATTGATCAGGAAGCAGCCGTCGCGGGTGCCGCCGGCATTGGCGATCGCCTCGATCGCGAGCCGCAGCGCACGGCCGGGATCCGGCTCCGCCGCGACCCGCTTCTCCAGCGCGGCGAAGCGCTGGTCGCCATAGCGCCGGATCGCCGCCACCAGGGTATCGCGCTTGGAGCCGAAGCAGCCGTAGAAGCTGCTGCGGCTGAGATCCATCGCCCGCGTCAGGTCATCCAGCGACGTCGCCTCGTAACCCTGGCGCCAGAACAGCGCCATCGCCGCGTCGAGCGCGGTGTCCTTGTCGAATTCGCGGGGACGGCCGGGTTGGGAAACCATGGCTGAAATATGGACCCCCCGTTCCGGAATGCAAGTCGCCGCCGCGTCGCTTCGCACCCTCGCCTGGAACTCGGGGTCGTGCGAAGCGATATGAGAGAGGGGCGGTGGAGGCACGGATGAGCGGTCCGCGATACCTGTTCGACCCGGCGGCGCTGGAGCGCAACCTGTCCGGGTTCGACGACGCCGCCCGCCGGGCGATGGTCGACGACCTGCTCGAGGAACTGCGCGAACGCGCCGACGCGATCACGGCCGCGGCCGGCGCCGGCGACCGCGAGGCTTTGGCGCTGGAGGCCTACGCCCTGCGCTCCTGCGCCGCGATCTGCGGTGCCGGGTCCCTGATCGACCTCGCCGAATCGCTCGGCGACAAAGGCGACAACCGGCCCGGCCGCCCCCAGGAGCTGGCCAAGGTCGCCAGGGCCCGGGTGGCCGAGACCGTCAGGGCGCTGGAGCTGTGGCGGAGCGGCGAGACGGAGCGGAGACAGGAGGAGTGCTAACGGGCTGGGGCGGGATCGCGTCGTAATCGGCTTCGCCCAGGATCTCGATGCCCTCGATCAGCAGCGCCGCGCGGGCCTCGGCCAGCGCCGGATCGGCCAGGGCGTCGCGCAGGGCCGACCGCAGTGCCTCCACCGTCGCGTCCGCCGTATCCCGACGGGTCACGAAGGGCAGGCCCGGCGCGAGCGCGGTCCGGCCGATCACCCGCAGCCCGGCCGTCGCGGCGGGGCGGTGCCGCTGCAGCAGCGCGTAGGTGACGCAGTCGATCGCGGCGATGTCCGCCTCCCCCGCCGCCACCGCCGCCATGCTGTCGGCATGGGCGCTGGTGACCAGCGCGGCGCGGAAGAACCGCGGCTCCGGCAGCGCCGCGGCCAGGGCCACCCAGCCGGACAGGCTGCCCCACTCGTTGACCGCGCAGACGGCGCCGCGAAAATCCGCCAAATCCTCGCCCGGCGCGTCCGTGCGCACGACCAGCAGGCTGCGATAGCGCGGACCGTCGCAGCCCGGCGCGGCGTAGCGGGGCGTCGCCACCAGCCGCAGCCGGTCGTGATAGTGCCGGACATAGGGGTTGCCGCAGGTCTGGCTGAGCAGCAGCGCCGGGTCGGTCCACAACTCGTGCAGTGCCGGGTCGCGGGCCAGGACCGGCGCCGCCGCGACGCCCGCGGCCGACAGGCGCGCGGCGACCGCCGCCCACAGCGCGTCGGTGGCCCAGCGGATCTCCGGCAGGTCGTACATCGGGAGGCTGGCCGTGCCGGGCACGGCCGCAGCCGCGGCCGTCACTTGGCGCGCCGTTCGGTGTCGAAATCGGGATGCACCGGCTCGTCGACCGGGCGCAGCAGGAAGCGCCGCACGACCTCGCCATAGCCGCGATAGAGCCCGGCGCCGCGCGCGGCGACGGCGGCGGAATCATTGGCGGCGGCGAAGCGCGGCAGCCGATACCAGGCGAGGCCCGGGCGGGCGTGATGCGCCACATGCAGGTTGTTGTTCAGGAACAAGAGCGAGAAGAACGGCCCGGAGGCCACCACGGCGGTGCGCAGCCCTTCCGGCCCGGCGCGGTGCTCGGCGAAGGAGCGCAGCAGCGACAGCGCGGTGCCGGCGTAGCAGGTGGCGACATAGAGGATCGGTGAGACCCCGAACCCGATCGAGACCACGGCCAGCACGGCGGCGGCGCCGGCCAGATGCGCCACCCAGACGATGCGCGCCTTGCGATCGCGGCGCAGCTTCGGCAGGGCCGAAGCCCATAGCCCATACCAGGCCAGGGCCGGGCCGATCAGGAAGCGGCCCAGCAAGGTGCGGTTGAAGCGCAGCACCGCCCGCCC
The DNA here is from genome assembly GCF_042743185.1 of Inquilinus sp. NPDC058860. Lineage (NCBI taxonomy): Bacteria > Pseudomonadati > Pseudomonadota > Alphaproteobacteria > Rhodospirillales > Rhodospirillaceae > Inquilinus > Inquilinus sp. NPDC058860. Next base: position 45,042 of record NZ_JBHYMS010000035.1, read on the forward strand.
GGCCGGGCTGAGGGCCGACCAATGGTCGTCGGTGACGTAGTAGCTCTCGGGATCCTCGACCGGCGAGGTCAGATGGGCCTCGCGATGATGGTGCAGATGCAGGTCGCGGTAACTCTCGTAGGGCAGCCACAGCGACAGGGGCAGCCAGCCGACCGCCGTGTTGATCCGGCGCGACCGGGTCGGGTGGCCGTGGATGGTCTCGTGCTGCAGCGATCCGTGCCAGGCCAGCAGCACCGCGCCGATGGCGATGAAGAGGGGCGCCGGCAGCATCGCGTGGAACCACAGCAGCGCCGCCCAGCCGCCATAGACCGTGGCGGCCACCGCCCAGGTCGGCCCTTCGAAATTCGCTCGTCTCACCGTCTCTGCCATCGACCCGATCCCCTTCGGATCCAGGCTGTCGCGAAATGGTCATGTCGGACAATGCGATAATGCGCACAAAACAACGCGATCGATGTACTATCATCCATACTGTTGCGAAACCGCACAATTTGTTTTGGGAACCCCGCAATGGCGCAGTCCCGCCACGAAATGATCGAGACCTTCCGCGCCCGGCTGGAGGAGATCATCGCCGCCTCCGGCCAGAGCCGCAGCGCCTTCGCCGCGGCAGCCGGGATGGACCGGTCGACCCTGTCGCAGATCCTGTCGCCGGCGAACGACCGGCTGCCGCGGGCCGAGACCCTGGCGGCGATCGCGGCCTCGCGCCAGGTCAGCATCGACTGGCTCCTGGGGCTGAGCCAGCGCGGCCCCCTCTCCGCCGACATCCTGCCGGAGCGGATGGCGATCGAGCGCGACGCGCAATGGGCCGACGACGAGCGGCTGATCGCCTGGCACCGCGAGGCGATCGGCTACAAGATCCGCCACGTTCCGACCACCCTGCCCGACATCCTCAAGAACCGCGACGTGATCCGGCACGAGCTGGAGCATTTCGCCGGGGCGGGGCCGGAGCAGCGGATCGAGACCGCGGCCGCGCGCCTGGCCTATCAGCGCCGGCCGGAGACCGACATGGAGGTCTGCAACTCGATCCAGGCGATCGAGGGCTTCGCCCGCGGCGAGGGCATCTGGCACGACCTCGACACCGCGGTCCGCGCCCGCCAGCTCGACCACATGATCGCGCTGGTGGAGGAGCTGTATCCGACCTTCCGCTGGTTCTTCTACGACGGACGGCAGCACTATTCCGTGCCGGTGACGGTGTTCGGGCCGCTCCGGGCGGTGCTCTATCTCGGCGGCATGTACTTCCTGTTCAACTCGACCGAGCACATCCGCGCCCTGTCGGAGCATTTCGACAGCCTGATCCGCGGCGCCATCGTCCAGCCGCCCGACGTCCCCAAGCTGCTGCGCCGGCTGCGGGCGCGGCTGGGGTAGCCGCGCCGAACCCTCAACGCTGCCATGCCGGACTTTTGTGCGCTGCAACGACACGGGACGGCCTATATTTGATCCTTCTCTGACCGATCCCGTTGCCGAAGAGGCGTCGCCATGGGCGAGCGCGCGCATCCTGCCGTCCCGGCGATCACGCCGGCGATGATGTTCCTGATGGCGGTCGCCTGCGGCGCCATCGTCGCCAACCTGTACTACGCCCAGCCGCTGATCGCGCTGATCGCGCCTTCGGTCGGGCTCGGCACCATGGCCGCCAGCCTGGTCGTCACCCTGACCCAGATCGGCTACGGCGTCGGGCTGATCCTGCTGGTGCCGCTGGCCGACATGGTCGAGAACCGGCGGCTCGTCGTGCTGACGCTGTCGGGCACGGTGGTCGCGCTGCTGGTCGCCGCCCTGGCGCCGACCGCCGGCGTCTTCCTGTTCGCGGCGCTGCTGATCGGCCTGAGCTCGGTCGCGGCGCAGATCCTGATCCCGATGGCGGCGCATATGGCGCCCGACGCGACCCGCGGCCGGGTGGTCGGCAACATCATGAGCGGCCTGCTGCTGGGCATCCTGCTGGCCCGGCCCGTCGCCAGCGTGGTGGCCGAGCTGTTCGGCTGGCGCGCCATCTTCTTCCTCTCGACCCTGCTGATGGCCGGCCTGCTGGCGGTGCTGGGCTGGCGCCTGCCGCAGTACCGGCCGGCGCCGGGCCCCGGCTATGGCCAGGTGCTGCGCTCGCTCGCCACCCTGTTCCGCCGCACGCCGATCCTGCAGCGCCGCGCCGCCTACCAGGCCGCGCTGTTCGCCGGCTTCAGCCTGTTCTGGACCGCGGTGCCGCTGGAGCTGGCCGGCCCGCGCTTCGGCTACAGCCAGGCCGGCATCGCCGTCTTCGCCCTGGTCGGCGCCGCCGGCGCCCTGGCCGCGCCCCTGGCCGGGCGCATCGCCGACCGCGGCTGGACCCGGCCGGCCACCTTCGGCGCCCTGGCCTCGGTCGCCGCCGCCTTCGCCATGGCCTGGGCCGGCGGCGCCGCAGGGTCGGTGGTGCTGCTGGCCGCCGCCGGCATCCTTCTCGACTTCGGGGTGCAGGCCAACATGGTGCTGGGCCAGCGCGCCATCTACGCCCTGGCGCCGGAGGCGCGCGGCCGGATGAACGGCCTCTACGTCGCCAGCGCCTTCGCCGGCGGCGCCGTCGGCTCCGCCATCGCCAGCGGCACCTTCAGCGCCGGCGGCTGGTCTCTGGTCAGCTGGGTCGGCCTCGCCTTCCCCGCCGTGGCGCTGCTGCTGTATACGACCGAGCTGTTCTGCCGCCGGCCGGTGCCGCGCCGCGCCTGACGGCCGGCCCGGGGTCGGCCCGCATGGGAGGAGCCGGCCGTGACCGACATCGCCGAGGCCTGGTGGCGGGATCTCCGCCGCGACCGGCCGGATCTCGGCCTGCCCGAGCGCTACGACCTCTGGTATTTCGGCGACAGCGAGGAACTGGCGCGGGAGCTGCTGGACCTGGTGCTGGCCGGCACCAAGACCGCCACCGCCGGGCTGGTCTGGGGCGCCGACGAGGCCGGCACGCCGAAGCCGGGCGGCTACAGCCTGATCACCGATTTCGCCGGCACGCCGCATTGCGTGCTGCAGACGGTGGAAGTCCGCATCCTGCCGTTCGACCAGGTCGACGCCGCCTTCGCCCATGACGAGGGCGAAGACGACCGGTCGCTGGCCTTCTGGCGCGAGGCGCATTGGAGCTATTTCGGCCGCCGCTGCGCCGAGATCGGCCGCCGGCCGGCGCTCGACATGCCGGTGTTCTGCGAGCGCTTCCGCTTGGTGTATCCAGAGCCGACGTAGGTTGGGCTCGCGGTAGCGAACCCAACATCGCGCCACCCGAGCCCGTGTTGGGTTCGCAAGAGCGAATCCAACCTACGAAGCTGGCTCACCCCCGCCCCTCGGCCTCCCAGTTCAGCCGCTTGCGGTAGATGGTCGAGGCGCTGATCCCGAGCAGCGCCGCGGCGCGCGGCACATGGCCGTCGCAGGCCGCGATCGCGCCCTCGATCGCCTCCTTCTCGATCATCCACAGCGGCCGGATCGGCGCCTCCTTGCCGTTCGCAGCGCCAGGCGGCGGCCCGGCCGCCGGACGGCCGGGCTGGGCCGCCGGGATCAGGGTCCTGACCGGAGGCGGCAGCATCGCCCGCGTCACCAGCGGCCCGTCATGCAGCACGACGATGTTGCGGATCACGTTCTGCAGCTGGCGGACATTGCCCGGCCAAGCGTAGCGCTGCAGGTCCTCCGCCACCTCGATGTCGAAATCGGAGAAGCTCCTGCCCTCCTCCGCCGCGTAGTCGTGCAGGAACTGCCGGGCGATCAGAAGCACGTCGTCCTCGCGCTCGCGCAGCGGCGGCAGGCTGATCGGGATCACCAGCAGGCGGTAGTACAGGTCCTCGCGGAACCGGCCCTGGCGCACCTCCTCGGCCGGGTCGCGGTTGGTGGCGCAGACGATGCGCAGATCGACCTTGCGCTCGCGGCTGCCGCCGACCGGCAGCACCACCCCGGTCTGCAGGAAGCGCAGCAGCTTGGTCTGCAGCTCCGGCGGCAGCTCGCAGATCTCGTCCAGGAACAGCGTGCCGCCTTGGGCGCGGACGGCGGCGCCGTCGCGGTCGGCGACGGCGCTGGTGAAGGCGCCCTTCACATGGCCGAAGATCTCCGATTCCATCAGGTCGCGCGGGATCGCGCCGCAGTTGAGCGCGACGAAGGGCTCGTCGCGCCGCGGGCTGCGGCGGTGCACCGCCTCGGCGCACAGCTCCTTGCCGGTGCCGCTCTCGCCGGTGATGAAGACGGTGGCCTTCGACGCCGCCGCCGAATCGATGATCCGGTACACCGCCTGCATCGCCAGCGACCGGCCGATGAAGCCGTGGTAGCGGTCGCGGCCGAGATCCTCGCGCCAGGCCTCGACCTCGCGCTGCAGCCGCATCCGCTCCAGCGTGTTGCGGACGGTCACGGTCAGCCGGTCGCCGGGAAAGGGCTTGACCAGGAAGTCGAAGGCGCCGAGCCGCATCGCCTCGACCGCGGTGTTGACCGAGCCATGGGCGGTGATCACGACCGCCGCGACCGGGATCTGCTGCTCGCGGATGTGCTGCAGGATCTCCATGCCGTTCATGTCCGGCAGGTTGAGGTCGAGCAGCACGGTCGCATAGCGCCCCTGCGCCAGCGCCGCGAGCGCATCGGCCCCGGTCTCGGCATGATCGACGGCGATGCCGGCCTTCGACAGGGTCTCGATGTAGAGCCTGGCGAGCGCCGGCATGTCCTCGACCAGGAGCACGGCCGCGGGATCGGCTATCGGCGTTTCGGCGAGGGGAGCCATGGCGATATCGTGGCCCATGGAGGCATCCATCTTCAACAATAGCCCGCAAGAAGAATTCGTCTTAAACGCAACGACGTGCCGAGCCTGCCCCATCGCGACGAACGGTCCGGAGACAGAAAGAGCATCATGATAGGTCCGAAAACGATTCTGATCGATGGAATTTGGAACGGCGCGGAGGATGGCCGCACGATTCCGGTGGTCGACCCGTCGACCGGGATGGAGTTCGACAGCCTCGCCCGCGGCGGCGCGGCCGAGATCGACGCCGCGGTGCGGGCCGCGCGCCGGGCGTTTGACGAGGGGCCGTGGGGCCGCATGCCGGCGGTCGAGCGCGGCCGCATCCTGACCCGGATCGGCCGGGCCATCGAGGCGGATTTCGAGACTCTGTGGCGGCTCGAGGCCGCCGATGCCGGCAAGCCGGTGAAGCAGGCCAAGGCCGACATCACCGCCTGCGCCCGCTACTTCGAGTTCTACGGCGGCGCCTGCGACAAGCACCACGGCACCACGCTGCCCTATCTCGACGGCTACACCGTGCTGACGGTGAAGGAGCCCTACGGCGTCACCGGCCACGTCATCCCGTGGAACTACCCGGCGCAGATCTTCGGCCGCACCATCGGCGGTGCGCTGGCCGCCGGCAACGCCTGCGTGCTGAAGCCGGCGGAGGATGCCTGCCTGACGCCGCTGCGCATCGCCCGGCTGGCGCTGGAGGCCGGGCTGCCGCCGGGCGCGCTGAACGTCGTCACCGGCCTGGGCGCCGAGGCCGGAGCGGCCCTGGCCGCGCATCCCGGCATCGACCACATCAGCTTCACCGGGTCGCCCGCCACCGGCGCCGCGATCCAGGCCGCGGCGGCGCAGTTCAACCGGCCGGTGACGATGGAGCTGGGCGGCAAGTCGCCGCAGCTGATGTTCGACGACGCCGATGCCGAGGCGGCCCTGCCCTTCGTCACCGCGGCGATCGTGCAGAATGCCGGCCAGACTTGCTCGGCCGGCAGCCGGCTGCTGCTGCAGGACGGCATCGCCGACGCCTTCCTCTCGGCCCTGGCCGACCGCTTCAGGGCGCTGGAGACCGGCCCCTGGGACCGCGACCCGGATTGCGGCCCGCTGATCAGCGCCCGGCAGCGGGAGCGGGTGCGCGGCCATCTCGACCGCGCCCGGGCGGACGGGCTGCCGGTGCTGGCCGAGGGGCGCCTGTCCCCGAACGCCCCGGCCGGCGGCTTCTACCAGGTGCCGACCCTGATCGGCGACGTGCCGCCCGGCCACCCGCTGGCGCAGGAGGAGGTGTTCGGCCCGGTGCTGGCGGTGCTGCGCTTCCGCGACGAGGAGGAGGCGATCCATCTCGCCAACGGCACCGAGTTCGGCCTGGTCGCCGGGGTCTGGACCCGCGACGGCGCCCGCCAGCTGCGCTGCGCCCGCCGGATCCGGGCCGGCCAGGTCTTCGTCAACAATTACGGCGCCGGCGGCAGCGTCGAGCTGCCCTTCGGCGGCATGAAGCGCTCCGGCTTCGGCCGCGAGAAGGCGATGGAAGGGCTGGACCATTTCAGCGTGACGAAGACCATCGCGATCAGGCACGGGTAGGGAACGGTCCGGGGCCCTATTCTGTCATCCTCGGGCTTAACCCATTGCTGTCCGGCTGAGCTTCTACTTTCATTGTCATTGCCGGGCTTGACCCGGCAATCCAGGGGCCACCAAGAGCCGCTCTGGCCGCCCCTGGATCCTCGGGTCAAGCCCGAGGATGACAACAAAAATTGACCTTCATCCCTCCTCAACGCCCCGAAAGCGCTGGCAATGACAGGGAGAGGGGACCGGCGACCGAAGATCCGCGCCCGGCTCATACCTCCTCGGCGGACATTCGCCTGCTGCCCCGGCCGCCCTGCCCCTATAGTCCGGCCATTCGACGGTCCGGCACTTCACCGGAAGAGACGGCGGGCCGGGCGCCCGGCATCGAGCGGCGCCCCTCCCGCGGCACGACCACCACACGACCAGGACAGAGGGACAGGGCATGCGGCTCGAAGGCAAGGTGGCCATCGTCACCGGCGCGGCGTCGGGGTTCGGCAAGGGCATCGCCGAGCGCTTCGTGCGGGAAGGCGCCAGCGTGCTGATCGCCGATCTGTCGGCCGAGGCCGGCGAGACGGTGGCCGCGGCGCTGAACGAGGAGCGGCCGGGCGCGGCCCGCTTCGTCCGCACCGACGTGTCGCGCGACGCCGACACCGCGGTCGCCATCGCCACCGCGGTCGAGGCCTTCGGCGGGCTCGACATCGTCGTCAACAACGCCGGCTACACCCATCGCAACAAGCCGATGGCCGAGGTCAGCGAGGACGAGTTCGACCGCATCTTCGCGGTCAATGTGAAGGCGATCTTCCTGTCGGTCCGGCACGCCGCGCCGCATCTCTCGGCCAAGGGCGGCTCGATCCTCAACATCGCCTCGACCGCGGGCATCCGGCCGCGGCCCGGCCTGACCTGGTACAACGCCTCGAAGGGCGCGGTGATCACCGCCACCAAGTCGATGGCGGTCGAGCTGGCGCCGAAGATCCGGGTCAACTGCCTGTGCCCGGTGCTGGGCCAGACCGGGCTGACCTCGACCTTCCTCGGCGACGACACGCCGGAGCGGCGGGCCCAGTTCCTGGCGACCATCCCGCTCGGCCGCATGAGCACGCCCGAGGACATCGCCAACGCCGCCCTGTACCTGTCCTCCGACGAGGCCTCGATGGTCACCGGCGTGGCGCTGGAGGTCGACGGCGGCCGCTGCATCTGAGAGGCCGCTGACCGAGGCCGACCGCAGCCGGGGCTTGCCTCGGCGCCGTGATCCCCGCACCCTCGGCGCTCAGGGTAGCGAGGGGGCATAGGCATGCATACCAGCAACGGCCGGGTTGTCGACGACGCGCCGTCCGACTAGGAAGGCGCGATGACGACCCTCGCTACCGATTCGCGCGACGGCCAATCGCTCGCCCCCAAGCTGCTCGGCGTCATCGGCGTCGTGTATGGCGACATCGGCACCAGCCCGCTCTACACCATCCGGGAGTGCTTCACCCATCCGGGGGCGCCCGGCGTCTCCGAGGGGGCGGTGCTCGGCGTGCTGTCGCTGATCTTCTGGGCGACGACGCTGATCATCACGGTCAAATACGTCTCCTTCGTGATGCGCGCCGACAACCGCGGCGAAGGCGGCGTGCTGGCCCTGACCGCCCTGGCCTTCCGCGCGCGCCGCGGGAAGAAATGGGGCCATTTCATCGTCCTTCTGGGGATCATCGGCGCCGCGCTGTTCTATGGCGACGGCGTGATCACCCCGGCGATCTCGGTGCTCAGCGCGGTCGAGGGGCTGAAGGTCGCGACACCGGTCTTCGACCCCTACATCATCCCGCTGACGCTGGTCATCCTGACCCTGATCTTCATGGTCCAGGCGCATGGCACGGCCAAGGTGGGCTCGGCCTTCGGCCCGATCATGTGCCTGTGGTTCCTGACCATCGGCCTGCTCGGCGCGGCCCAGATCGTCGGCCGTCCGGACGTGCTGGCGGCGATCTGGCCGAACCACGCGATCGAGCTGTTCGCCACCAGCCCCTGGGCCGCCATCGTCGTGCTCGGCTCCGTCGTGCTGGCGGTCACCGGCGGCGAAGCGCTCTACGCCGATATGGGCCATTTCGGCCGCGGCCCGATCCGCATCGCCTGGGTCAGCTTCGTCTGGCCGGCCCTGCTGCTGAACTATTTCGGCCAGGGCGCGCTCTTGATCGAGAACCCCGCGGCGATCGAATCGCCCTTCTATCTGCTGGCCCCCTCCTGGGGCCTGTATCCGATGGTGATCCTGGCCACCATGGCCACGGTGATCGCCTCCCAGGCTGTGATCTCCGGCGCCTTCTCGGTCAGCCAGCAGGCGGCCCAGCTCGGCTACATGCCGCGGCTGGAGGTGCGCCACACCTCGGCCGAGGAGAAGGGCCAGATCTACATCTCGCGGGTCAACTGGTCGCTCTACGCCGCGGTCGTCATCCTGGTGGTCGGCTTCGGCTCCTCCAGCGCCCTGGCCGGCGCCTACGGCATCGCCGTGACCGGCACCATGGCGGTGACCAGCGTGCTGGCCTATCTGGTCGCCCGCCACCGCTGGGGCTGGAGCCGCTGGACCGCGCTGCCGCTGTTCGCGGCGTTCCTGTTCATCGACCTCGCCTTCTTCGGCGCCAACACCATCAAGATCCTGCATGGCGGCTGGTTCCCGCTGGTGCTGGCGGTGGCGCTGACGACGCTGATGTGGGTCTGGCGCAAGGGCCGCGAGATCCTGTACCGGCGCCGCTACCGCGACGCCATCCCGCTGGCCACCTTCGTCGACGGCAAGATGTACAAGCGGGCGCACCGGGTGCCCGGCACCGGCATCTTCATGACCGGCAATGTCGGCGTCGTGCCCTTCGCCCTGCTGCACAACCTGAAGCACAACAAGATCATCCACGAACGCGTGGTGCTGCTGAAGGTCGAGACCACGGACGAGCCGCGGGTCGACGACGACCAGCGCATCGAGATCAAGGATCTCGGCGACGGCTTCTACACGGTGATCGTGCGCTACGGCTTCCAGCAGCAGCCGGACATCCCGCGGGCGCTGGCCGCCTGCGCCGCCAAGGGCCTGGGCTTCAACATGGCCGACACGTCCTTCTTCATGAGCCGGGAGTATTTCGTGCCATCGTCGCGGCCGGAGCTGCCGCCCTGGCAGGAATGGCTGTTCATCCTGATGTCGAACAACGCGCTGAGCGCCACCGAGTTCTTCCGCATCCCGGCCAACCGGGCGGTCGAGCTGGGTTCGCATCTGGAGATCTGATACCGGCGGTCTTTGAACCGGCCCTTCCACCCTTCTCCGTCATGGCGAGGAGCGCAGCGACGTGGCCATCCAGTGGGCCGGTGCCGCTGGATGGCCACGCCCCTTCGGGGCTCACCATGACGGGTCGATATTTCGGGCCGCTGGTATCACCTGCCCAAGCGGCACAAGCGGAGCCGCTATGTGATCGAGGTGTTTCCCGGCACGAAGGACCCGAAGACGCCGGTATAGGGCTTCGGCCGTGGCGGGGCGTAGCCGCCGGTCTTGGCGGTGCGCAGGCCGAGGCGGGCCAGACCCTCGACCAGCGTGACCGCGGCGGCAACGCCGTCGACCACCGGCACGCCGTGGCGGGCCGACAGCCGCGCGGCGAGGTCGGCCATGCCGGCGCAGCCCAGCACGATCGCCTCGGCCCGGTCGGCCTCGAGCGCCGCCGCGATCTCGGCCGAGATCCGTGCCTCGGCGGCCGAGCCCGGGCGCTCCAGGTCCAGCACCGGGATCTCCGCCGCCCGGACCCGGGTGCAGCGGGCGGCCAGGCCGTAGCGCTGGAGGTTCGCCTCGATCACCGGGATCGACTGCGCCAGCGTGGTCACCACCGAGAAGCGGCCGGCGAGCAGCGAGGCGACATGGAAGCCGGCCTCGCCGATGCCGACGACCGGCGCCGCCGCGAGGCTGCGGGCGGCGTCCAGCCCGGTGTCGTCGAAGCAGGCGATGACGTGTCCCGCGACGCCGCGCGCCTCGCCGCGCGCGATCTCCTGCAGCAGGCCGGGCACCGCCAGGGCGCCGTCGACCCAGCCCTCGATCGAGGCCGGCCCCGTCTCCGGATTCACCGCGGTGACGCGGGTGCCCGGCGCCGCGGCGGCCGCGGCGGCGGCGCCGATCTTGGCGGTCATACCGGCCGTGGTGTTCGGGTTGACGACGAGGATCTCCATGAGGTCAGGCCGCGGTATGCTTGGCAGATACGATGGCCTTCCCAACACTGTCATGCCCGGGCTTGACCCGGGCATCCAGAGAGCGTCGACATCTTCTGGATTGCCGGGTCAAGCCCGGCAATGACAATGAGAGAAAACCGAGCGTTTTCATCATCCTCACACCAGCCCCTTTCCGGCGTCGGTGCCGTGGCGGGTGCGGCGGCGGCGCAGCAGCGCCATCAGGCCCAGCGCGGTCAGCACCACCGCCAGCGACACCGCCGTGGTCACCGTGCCGAGGGCGTAGATCTCCGGCGTCGTCACCGTGGTGGTCAGGCCCTGCAGCTCCAGCGGCAGGGTGTTCTGCTCGCCGATCGCCTGGGACGACCGGGCGATCTCGTCCCAGGACAGGGTGAAGCCGAAGAGGCCGACGCCGACCACGCTGGCGCCGACGATCGGCAGCACGACATGGCGGAAGCTCTGCCAGGACGAGGCGCCGAGGTCCCGCGCGGCCTCCTCGTAGCGGCGGTCGAAGCGATTGAACACCGCGAACATGATCAGGAGGCCGAAGGGCATGGTCCAGGTCAGATGCGCGCCGAGGCCGGAGCGGAACAGGCCCATCGCCGTGGTGAACTCGTCGTTGATCCAGGCGATGTCCCAGTCTTCGCCCAAGGCTTTGATCGCCTCGTCGAGCAGCCGGAATTCGAGCGCGATGCCGAGCGAAACCACGATCGACGGCATGATCAGGCTGGCGATGGCGGTGTAGAACAGCGCCGACTGGCCCGGGAAGCGCCGGCGGAAGGCCAGGCCGGCCGACACCGAGAAGGCCATGGTCAGCACCATGACCACGAGGCCGAGCTTGAGCGAGCGCCAGAAGGCGGCGCCGATGTCGACCACGCCCATCCCGGCCCACAGCCGCTCGAACCAGAAGGTCGAGACGCCGTTCATCGGAAAGGTCAGCCCGCCCTGCGGACCCTGGAAAGACAGCACGAAGATGGTCAGGGTCGGGCCGTAGAGGAACAGCACGAACAGGGCGAAGACGGCGGCCAGGACGTAGAAGGAGAGCGGACGGCCCTCGCGCATCACAGCTCCTTCCGGATGTCGACCAGCCGGGTCAGCGCCACGATGATCATGATCACCACGGCCAAGAGGATCACGGCATTGGCCGCCGCGGCCGGGAACTGCAGGTAGCTGAGCTGGACCTGGATCACCTTGCCGACCGAGGCGATCTGCTGCCCGCCCATGACGCCGACGGTGACGAAGTCGCCCATCACGATGGTGACGACGAAGATCGAGCCGATGACGATGCCCGGCTTGCACAGCGGCACGATCACGTTCCACAGGATCTGCCGGCCGCTGGCGCCGGCGTCGGTCGCGGCCTCGATCAGCGACCGGTCGATGCGCAGCATCGAATTCAGGATCGGCACGATCATGAACACGGTGAACAGGTGGACGAAGGCCAGCACCACCGAGAATTCGGAGTAGAGGAGGCCATCGATCGGCCGGTCGATCACGCCGAGGCCGAGCAGCCCCTGGTTGACCAGCCCGTTGCGGCCGAGCAGCGGGATCCAGGAGATCATCCGGATCACGTTCGAGGTCCAGAACGGGATGGTGCAGAGCAGGCACAGCACAATCTGCATCGCCGTGGTCCGGACATGGAAGACCAGGAAATAGGCGATGGTGAAGCCGAGCACGAGGGTGATGGCCCACACCATCGCCCCGATCTTCAGGGTCGAGAGATAGGTCTTGAAGGTGGTGCACAGCTCCGGCAGCGAGGTCAGGCAGCCGTCGAAGGCCTCGACATAGTTGCGGAATGTGAAGTCCGGCACGATCGAGTATTCGGTGTAGTCCCAGAAGCTGACCACCACCGTCACCGCCAGCGGCAGCACGAAGAACAGCAGGAACACCAGCATCATCGGCGCCGCCTGCAGGAACGCCGTGAAGCGGCCGCTCGCCTCGGCCCGGGGCGCCGCGACGGGGCGGGCGGGTGCGTCTTCCGCGGGGATGGCAGTCATGAAAGGCGTCTCTCTGCGGCGTAGGTTGGGTTCGCCGAAGCGAACCCAACTTCCCACGGCATGGGCGTTCGACGCTGTTGGGTTCGCGGACCGCGAACCCAACCTACGCGGGCGATCATGCTAAGCGGCGATGAAGGCGTTCCACTTGCGGACCATGTAGTCGTTCTCGTCCATCACCGCGTTCCAGCAGGCGACGCCGCCCATGCGCGCGTCGTAGGAGCCGCCGTCGCGCACCGCGCCGGCCTTCTCCATCACCGTGCCGTCCGGCGCCTTGATGTCCTGGGCCGCCGGCTTGCCCTCCATCCAATAGGCCCATTCGTACGGCTCCATATTGGCCTTGGCCGTCTCCAGCACCGCCGAGTAGTAGCCCTGGCGGTTGAGATAGGCGCCGGCCCAGCCGGACAGGAACCAGTTGATGAACTCGTAGGCGGCGTCGAGCTTCCGGTCCTTCAGCGTCTTCGGCAGGCCGAAGCCGGAGGCCCAGGCGCGGTAGCCTTCCTTCAGCGGCTGGAAGGTGCAGGCGATGCCCATCGAGCGCACCTTGGTCACGGCCGGCGACCACATCGACTGGATCACCGTCTCGCCCGACGCCATCAGGTTCACGCTCTCGTTGAAATCCTGCCAGAAGGCACGGAACTGGCCGGCCTGCTTGGCCTCGGTCAGCACCTTCATGGTCAGGTCGATCTCCTCCTTCGTCATGTTGCCCTTGTCGGCATAGGTGTGGAGACCGGCCGACTCCACCACCATCGCCGCGTCCATGATGCCGATCGACGGGATGTTCAGGATCGAGGCCTTGCCCTTGAACTCGGGGTTCAGCAGCTCCTTCCAGCTCTCGATCGGCCGGCCGATCAAATCGGGCCGGATGCCGAGCGTGTCGGCGTTGTAGGTGGTCGGGATCAGGGTGATCCACTCGGTCGGCTCGGTGGCGAAGGTCTTGCCGTTCTTCTCGGGCAGGTAGAACACCTTCTTCGGCGCGGTGCCCTGGTCGCCGATCTTCTTGCCGTTCAGCTCGCCCTTGGTGAAGACGGTCGAGATCTGGTCGACATATTTGATCCGCTTCGCGTCCATGCCCTGCAGGTTGCCGGAGGGCAGCAGCTTCTTCAGCGAGAAGTACTCGCTGTCCACGAGATCGAAGGAGTTCGGCTGGGTGACGATGCGCTTGGTCACCTCGTCGGTCGTGACCGGCACGTATTCGATGATGATGCCGAGATCCTCCTTCGCCTTCCGGGCGATGTCGGCGCTCTGGTTCACCGCGGTGCCGAGATAGCGCAGCGTCACCGGCTCGGCCGCGATGATCGCCGGAAAGCCGGTGATGGCGCGGCTGCCGACCAGCGCGCCGGCCGTCGCCGCCGTGGTCTTCAAGAGGGTGCGGCGGGAGAGGCCGCGAGGAGTCTTGTTCGGGGTATCCGCCATGGTGGAGCCTCCTTAGGGTTGGGGGCGATGGTCGCCGCGCCCCGCGGCATCGGGGAGAAGGGGATGGACGTCCTGATCGGCCCAGGCGACGGCGACGCGGTCGCCCGGCGCCACCGGGTCGGCGAAGAAGGCGGCCTCGGGCAGCCAGGCCAGCATGTCCGGCGCCAGCTCGCAGGCGAAGGCGACATGGACGGTGGCGCCCTGGTACTCGACCCCCCGCACCACCGCCTCGACCTGGCCCGGCGGCAACTTGACGCCATGGGGGCCGGCGCCGTTGATCCGGGCGAGCTTCAGCCGGTCGGCGCGCAGCGTCGCCAGGCGGCCGCCCAGGGTCACGACGTTATGGCCGCCGATGAAGCGGGCGACGAATTCGGTGGCCGGACGGGCGAACAGGTCCTGCGGCGGGCCGGCCTGCTCGATCCGGCCGCCCTGCATCACCACCGCCAGGTCGGCCAGCGCCATCGCCTCCTCCTGGCTGTGGGTGACGTGGATGAAGCTGATGCCGAGTTCGGCCTGCAGCCGCTTCAGCTCGGCCCGCATCTTGATCCGGAGGAAGGGGTCGAGGGCGGAGAGCGGCTCGTCCAGCAGCAGGATCTGCGGCTGAGTGATCAGCGCCCGGGCCAGCGCCACGCGCTGCTGCTGTCCGCCCGACAGCTGGGCCGGCAGGCGCTCACCATAGGCCTCCATCGCCACCAGGGCCAGGAGCTCCGCCGCCTTGGCCCGGCGCTCGGCCTTCGCCACGCCGCGCATCTTCAGACTGAAGGCGACGTTGTCGGCGACCGAAAGATGCGGAAACAGGGCGTAGGACTGGAACATCATCGCCGTGCCGCGCCGGGCCGGCGGCCGGTCGGTGACGTTGGCGGGGCCGAGGATGATGTCGCCGTCCGACACCGCCTCATGCCCCGCGACCATGCGCAGGGTCGAGGTCTTGCCGCAGCCGGAGGGGCCCAGCAGGCAGCAATAGGTGCCGGCCGGGATCCTCAGGTCGATGCCGTCCACGGCGACGGTGCCGCCGTAGCGCTTGGTCACCTTCACCAGCTCGAGATCTGCGCCGCCCATCCGCTCTCCCTTTCGGGACAACGGAGGAGCAAGCGCCGTGCCAAACGCCCGGCGCCGCGAGTCCCGCCGTAGGGAGACGCATCGGGGATCGGCAACCGCCTACGCTTTGGGCAACTGCATACGGACGGCCTGAAGATTGTGCACAATCACAACAAGACAAGAATACAATCTTGAGCGCCGCTGCCCTGCATGGGATGGTGGAACGGGACGAGTCGCGGCCACTCCGCCGCGGCTCGTCGCCGGAGCGGAAGAATGGACACGATCGAGACCGTCGGCACGCTGGCCGGAACCCGCGACATCCCCGACCGCGGCGCGCGGGCGGCCGCGATCTACCGCTCGATCCTGGACGCGATCGTCGAGCACCGGCTGCCGCCGCGCACCAAGCTGTCGGAGGACGAGATCGGCACCGCCTTCGGTGTCAGCCGCACCATCGTCCGCTCCGCCCTGCAGGCGCTGGCGCATCAGCACATGGTGGTGATCGAGAAGAACCGCGGCGCCTTCGTCGCGGCGCCTTCGATCGAGGAGGCGCGCGAGGTGTTCGAGGCGCGTCGGACGCTGGAGGCCGCGATCGCCCGCCGTGCCGCCGAGCGCACCGTGCCGGCCGACATCGAGCGGCTGGAGCGGCACCTGGCCGACGAGGCGGAGGCGCTGCGCCGGGGCGACCGGCCGCGCGCCATCCAGCTCTCCGGCCTGTTCCATCTCGGCATCGCCGAGATCGCCCGGCAGCGGGTGATGGAGCGGTTCCTGCGCGAGCTGGTGTCGCGCGCCTCGCTGGTCATCGCCTTGTACGGCCGCAGCGGCGCCTCGGCCTGCGGCAACGCCGAGCACGGGGCGATCTTGCAGGCGCTGGCCCGACACGATGCCGACCGCGCCGGCGCCGCCATGCTGGACCATCTGACCCATATCGAGCAGGACCTCGACCTCGCCCCGGCCGAGGCCGGCCCGGTCGACCTCGCGGCAGTGCTTCGGAGAGACCGTCTGACCTAATCCAGCGAGATCATCGCGGCCCGCCGGCTGGTGACCTCGTCCCGCGCCCTGGCCTCGGAGGCCGCCTTGGCGCGCCGGTGCCCCCTGAACATCTCGAGCAGATCGGCGATCCAGCCCCCCGGCCGGAAGGCTTCGATCGTGGTCGGGTGCCAGTCGTCATAGGCGGCGCCCGGCTTGCTCGCCATCGATACCCCGAGCACCGTCGTGCCGCCCCAGGACAGATAGGCCTCGCCGCGGCTGTCGGCATGCGGGTCCGGATGGGACGACGCATGCTCCTTGAACGCGATGCCGTAGGGCCGACCTCGATAGCGGAAAGTCACCGCAAAGTCCTTCATGTGGTCTGCGGTGATGTCGAGGTCGGAGTATTCGGCCGGCACCGGCCGGGTCTGGTCATGGCACGACCAAGCCGTGAAACGGCGGACGTCCCAGACCAGAGCGCACAGCGCCTCGCCGATCCCGCTGTTCTCCATGAACCGCTGCGCCTCGGCCACCCTGGCCCGCTCCTCAGCGGTACAGGCCAGGCACGCGTTCCGCTCTTCCTGCTCGAGCTGTCGGGCTTTCTCCCTGAACTCGTCGACCAGGGACCGCCACTTCTCCAGATGAGCGCTTCCCATAGCAGCCTCCGTTTCGGCCACGTCAACGATGGTGCGCCATTTTCGCGGGATTGCAAGGGGTTGCAGCCCGCCAGGACGGCCAGGGCTTGACAAGCCAGGCCATATGTTCTCTTTTTGTTCTAGCTTCGCCTGATCGGCCGCGGGCCATGACAGCCACCATCCTCCATGCGGACCTGGACGCCTTCTACGCGTCGGTCGAGCAGCTGCTGGACCCGTCGCTGCGCGGCAGGCCGGTCGCGGTCGGCGGCGGGGTGGTGCTGGCCGCTTCCTACGAGGCCAAGGCCTTCGGCGTTCGCGGCGGCATGCCGGGGCGACGGGCGCGCGAGCTGTGCCCGCAGCTGGTCTTCGTCGCCGGCCATTTCCGGGAGTATCAGCGGCTGGGCGATGCCGCGATCAGGGTGCTCGGGGATTTCACGCCGCTGGTCGAGCGGATCTCCATCGACGAGGCCTTCGCCGACGTCGCCGGGTGCACCCATCTGTTCGGCCCGCCGGCCGAGATCGCCCGGACCATCCGGCGGCGGGTGCGGGCGGAGCTCGGCCTGCCGATCTCGATCGGCGTGGCGCGCACCAAGCACCTGGCCAAGATCGCCTCGCAAGTGGCCAAGCCGGACGGGCTTGTCGTCGTCGATCCCGAGGCGGAGCCCGCCTTCCTGCGCGACCTGCCGGTCGAGCTGATGTGGGGTGTCGGCCCGGTCAGCAAGGCGCGGCTGGCGGAGAGCGGCGTGCACACCATCGGCCAGCTGGCGGAAATGCCGGGATGGTCGCTGGAGCGGCTGCTCGGCCGCGCGGCCGGGGAAAAGCTGTCGGCGCTGGCCTGGAACCGCGATCCGCGGGCGATCGAGACGCGGCGGCGGTCGCATTCGGCCGGGGCGCAATCCGCGCTCGGCCGGAAGCCGGCCGAGGAGCGGGTGTTCGTGCCCACGCTGCGCCATCTCGCCGACCGGGTCGCCACCCGGCTGCGGGCCAAGTCCCGGCCCGGTCGGACCATCACCGTCCGCGTCCGTTTCGCCGACCTGCGCTCGGTCACGCGCGCCGTGACGCTGGATGCGCCGGT
Source organism: Inquilinus sp. NPDC058860 (assembly GCF_042743185.1). Taxonomy (NCBI): domain Bacteria; kingdom Pseudomonadati; phylum Pseudomonadota; class Alphaproteobacteria; order Rhodospirillales; family Rhodospirillaceae; genus Inquilinus; species Inquilinus sp. NPDC058860. The sequence continues at coordinate 62,568 of NZ_JBHYMS010000035.1, forward strand.
CTCGGCGACCACGATCCTGGCCGAGATCGCCGAGGAGCTGGTGCGCGGGGTGCTGGCGCAGCATCCCGAGGAGAAGACGATCTCGCTGCTCGCGATCTCGGTGTCGCATCTCGAGGACCGGCCGCAGCTGCAGCTGGAACTGCCGCTCGGGCTCGCCGACGAGCGGCGTCGGCCCGGCACCGGGAGAGGGCTGGCGCGCTGGAAGGCGGACCGTGCCGTCGACGCGATCCGCGAACGGTTCGGATGGCGGGCGGTCGGCTACGGTTCGGTCGTGCTGGAACCGTCGCGATCCGTCCCCGACGCCTTCCGCGAGCTCGCCGAGAAGGACCTCTGACCGTTACCGCGGCGCGCGGATCTGCCGCTTCGCTTCCGCCGCGAGCGGATGGTTCGCATAGGCCCGGGCGAAGTCGCGATAGGCTTCGGCCGTGCCGGCGCGGCGGGCGGCGTCGAACGCGGCATAGACCGCGGCGTCCGGGTCGTTGGCCAGGGGGCGCGCATCCGGCGCAGGCCGCCGCTGCAGCCGGCGCCACGCTTCGTCCGCCAGGGCATGTTCGGGATGCCGCGCGATGAAGCGGATCAGCGCCGCGTTCGAGCCCTCGTCGACGGCCCCGCGAAACTCCCGGGCGATCACTGCCTGCTCGTCCGGCGGCCGCGCCATATCGGTTTGCGCCGACATCCACCCGTCCTCCCGCAGCACGTCACCGGCAATGGCGATGCCGGCCCGCCAGGGCAGCACGACGGACGACAAGGACAGGACAAGACAGGCAAACACCCGGCCTCGCGCTTCCATTGTCCTCGCCACCTCGATCACACGTATCACCAATGTCCAGCCGCCTGACTTCTCCGGACCGGAATGATCCGAATTTGAGTTCAAAACTATGGCAAATCCATGGGCGAGATCGGAATCAATATTTTAGGAAATTATTCAGGATCCTTTCTTGATCAGCATACAATGTTAAATCATACAATTCGGATTTTTGCTCCACTTCTTGACTTTGTAAAAAATTTAATGCATAATTTCCAAGATAGGAAAAGATCGTTTCCCTTGGGACGGATTGCGAGGACCAGAAGATCGGCACGAACTTTTTGGTGCCAAAGCCAAAATCAAGACATCTTCGCAACATGATCTCATGCCACATTCAACGTGGGCCCGAATCTCTGCTCATCGAACGCGACTTCGGAGCCTGAACGATCGTCTCTTCAATCATAACAAGTTGCGGATTCTCACTGAAAGGTTGCGGTTCTTCACCATGTAGGGGAGACCCGGTATGAAATCGTCGCAAATTCCTGCATATGACCTCCTGATTTCGGAAACCGATCCTTTCCATGACCCCTTGGCCTGGTCGCTGCAGCGGAAATGGTCGAGCGACCTGCTGTACCACCAGACCTTCTCCGACGCGTCCCGCCTGGACGCGGTCCTGGCCAATGGCGGCGCCCTTGCGGATGCCATTCGCGCGGAACTCGGCGACCGCTCCGACGGGTACGTGGTCCATGCCCCTGTGTCGGGCACCGCGACCGGCGCGCCGAAGCCGGAGGAGAACGGCTCGGGCGACACCACCGCGGCCGTGGCCGCGTCCGGCAACCAGCAGATCGACGGGCTGCTGAGCGGCGTCCGCTGGTCGGACGGCTTCATCACCTACAGCGATCCGGATGCGGTGAGCGATTACCAGGCCGGCCACCCCGAAGCGTTCAGCGGCTTCGCGCAGATGACGGCGCAGCAGATGATCGCCGTCCACTTCGCGCTGAATGCCGATATCTTTACCCAGCCCTCCGGCGCTTTCGGCTTCGCGGTCGAAGGCTTCACCAATCTCAGCATCAGCTATGCCGGCAGCGGCTCGGGGCTCGGCACGATCCGCGTCGTCAACACCACCAACCCCAGCACGGCCTACGCCTACTACCCGGCCAACCAGGTCTATGGCGGCGACGCCTTCTTCGGGCCCAGCGGCGACCTGCCGACCGCCGGCAACTACGACTGGCACACCGTGATCCATGAGCTCGGCCATGCGCTGGGCCTGAAGCACGGCCACGAGACCAACGTCTTCGGCGCCCTGCCGGCCGACCGCGATTCGCTCGAATACTCGGTGATGACGTACCGCACCTTCATCGGCGACGATTCGAGCGGCTACAACTATGAGACCTGGGGCGCGCCCCAGACCTTCATGATGCTGGACATCGCCGCCCTGCAATACATGTACGGCGCGGATTTCACCACCAATTCCGGCAACACCACCTATACCTGGAGCCCGACCGACGGCACCACCTTCGTGAACGGCGCCATCGCCATCGATCCGGGCGGCAACCGCATCTTCGCGACGATCTGGGACGGCGACGGCGTCGACACCTATGACCTGTCGAACTACACCACCAATCTGAGCCTGGACCTGAACCCGGGCGGCCATTCCGTCTTCTCCTCGGCCCAGCTCGCCAATCTCGGCGGCGGCCCGAACGGCGGCTATGCCCGCGGCAACATCTTCAATGCCCTGCTGTTCAACGGGGATTCCCGGTCCTACATCGAGAATGCCAATGGCGGCAGCGGCAACGACACCATCCAGGGCAACGCCGTCGGCAACCTGCTGAACGGCAATGCCGGGAACGATTTCCTGTATGGCGGGTCCGGCACCGACACGATCAACGGCGGCGCCGGCAACGACTGGATCGAGGGCGGCTTCAACGCCGACACCGTCAATGGCGGTGACGGCGACGACACCTTCTACGTGCGCCAGGGCGAGTTCGGCGACAACACCACCGGCGGCGCAGGGATCGATACTCTCGATCTCAGCAACTACACGGCGACCTATGGCTCGATCGTGAACCTCGCCGGCGGGACCTACAACTTCTCCCCCTCCTTCGGCGGCCCCTACACGATCACCGGGGTGGAGAACGTCAACGGCACGCAGCTCGTCGACACGATCATCGGCGACGGCACCAGCAACACGATCTTCGGCAACGACGGCAATGATGACCTGCAAGGCGGCGCGGGCAACGACGTCGTCAGCGGCGGCAACGGCGACGACCTGATCCAGGGCGGCGCCGGCAATGACGTGCTGACCGCCGGATCGGGCAAGGACCAGATCTACGGCAATGACGGCAACGATCGCTTCTACATCGAGGCCGGATGGAATGCCGGCATCGGCGAGGCCTTCTTCGGCGGCGCCGGCATCGACACCTTCGATGCGTCGACCGTGGCCTTCGTCGGCTTCTCCGCCACGATCAACCTGCAGGACGGCATCTTCACCGACAGCAATTTCTCCGGATACGAGATCTGGCTGTCGAGCGTCGAGAACGCCATCGCCACCGACGAGAACGACACCGTCACCGGCTCAGGCGAGAACAACCTGCTCGATCTCGGCGACGGGAACGACACGGGCTCGGGGCTCGGCGGCGACGATACCCTGCTCGGCGGCGGTGGGGCCGATACGCTGGATGGCGGCACCGGCAATGACGATCTCTTCGGCGATGCCGGCGACGACATCCTGCGCGGCGGCAGCGGAGCCGACGACCTCAACGGCGGGGCGGGCGTCGACATCGCCAGCTACTCCGAGAGCGCCGTCGGGGTGACGGTCGACCTGGTCGCCGGTACCGGCCTTGGCGGAAACGCCCAGGGCGATACCCTGCTCGGCATCGAAAATGTCAACGGCAGTCAGGGCAACGATACGCTGACCGGAGATGCGGCTGCCAACGTGCTGCGCGGCATGAACGGCAACGACATCCTCCGGAGCAGTGCCGGCGCCGACACCATGAACGGCGAAGGCGGCACGGATCTCGCCAGCTACTACAACAGCATCGCCGCGGTGAATGTGGACCTGACCGCCGGAACCGGTTCCGGCGGCTATTCCAACCTCGATATCTTGATCGGCATCGAGAACCTCTACGGCAGCCAGTTCAACGACACACTGGTCGGCAGCGCCGGCGCCAACGTGCTGCAAGGCTACAATGGCAAGGACACACTGACCGGCAACGGCGGGGCGGACCGTTTCGTCTACGGTTCGACCGGCGCCAGCGCAGTCGGTGCGAATCGCGACGTCATCACCGATTTCAGCCACGCCCAGGCTGACCGGATCGACCTGTCCGGAATCGACGCCAACACCGGGGCGGCCGGCAACCAGGCCTTCGCCTTCATCGGTTCCGGCGCCTTTACCGGTGTGGCGGGGCAGTTGCGCTTCGCGGTGTCGGGCGGCCAGACCGTCGTTGCCGGCGACGTCAACGGCGACGGCGCCTCGGATTTCCAGATCCAGCTCAACGGCTCGATCGCCCTCGTGGCGGCCGACTTCGTGCTGTGAGCCGGGCTGAAGCGATCTAGGAAAGGTCCGTAACTCGCGAGGCCTGAGGGCGCATACCCCTCAGGCCTCGGCCTTGTCCGGCGCCCTCTCCTCCCCCGCCCCGCCGATCAGGCCGAGCCATTCCTGCTCGGTCAGGGTGGCGACCCCGAGCTCGCGTGCCTTGGCGGCCTTGGAGCCGGCATCGGCGCCGACCACCAGGTAGTCGGTCTTGCCGGAGACCGAGCCCGCGACCTTGGCGCCGAGCGATTCCGCCCGGGCCTTCGCCTCCGGCCGCGTCATCGTCTCCAGCGTGCCGGTGAACACCACGGTCTTGCCGGCCACGGCGCTGGGCGTCGCGCGCGGCCGCACGAAATCCTCGATCGTCAGCTGCGCCGCCAGGTCGTCCAGCACTGCTCGGTTGTGCTCCTCGGCGAAGAAGGCCAGCAGGTCGTCGGCCACCGACGGGCCGATCTGGTCGATCGCGGTCAGGTCGCGCCAGGCCTCGCTTTCGTGGTCCTGCGCCGCCTCCATGCCGGCCCGCCAGGCGTCGAAGCTGCCATAATGCCGGGCCAGCAGCTTGGCCGTCGCCTCGCCGACCTGGCGGATGCCGAGGGCGTAGATGGCGCGGTCGAGCGGGATGGTCCGCCGGGTCTCGATCGCCTCGAACAGCTTCTGCGCGCTCTTCGGCCCCCAGCCCTCGCGGTTGCGCAGCGGCGTCAGGCTGGCCTTGTCCTGCTCCTCCAGCCGGAAGATGTCGCCCGGCGTCCGGATCAGCCCGTCGGCATGGAAGGCGCGGATGTGCTTGTCGCCCAGCCCTTCGATGTCGAAGGCGTTGCGCGACACGAAGTGGCGCAGCCGCTCCACCGCCTGGGCCGGGCAGATCAGGCCGCCGGTGCAGCGCCGGATCGCCCCGCCCTCCTCCCGCACCGCCAGGCTGCCGCACTCCGGGCAATGGTCGGGAAAGACATACTCGGTCGCCCCTTCGGGGCGGCGCTCCAGGATCACCCGGACGATCTGCGGGATCACGTCGCCGGCGCGCTGCACCACCACCGTGTCGCCGATGCGGACATCCTTGCGCCGGATCTCGTCCTCGTTGTGCAGCGTGGCGTTGGAGACGACGACGCCGCCGACCGTGATCGGCTCCAGCCGCGCCACCGGGGTCAGCGACCCGGTGCGGCCGACCTGGATGTCGATCGCCTTCAGCACGGTCTGCGCCTGCTCGGCCTTGAACTTGTGCGCCGTGGCCCAGCGCGGCGCCCGGCTGACGAAGCCGAGCCGTTCCTGCCAGTCCAGCCGGTCGACCTTGTAGACCACGCCGTCGATGTCGAACGGCAGCTCGGCCCGCATCGCCCCGATCTCGTCGTAATAGGCCAGCAGCTCCTCGGCCGTATGGCACAGCCGCGACGGCTCGTTCAGGCGGAAGCCCCAGCCGGCGAAGCGCTTGCGGATCTCGCCGATGGTCTTGCCCAGCGGCGCCGACACCTCGCCCCAGGTGTAGCCGAAGAAGCGCAGCGGCCGCGACGCGGTGATCGACGGATCGAGCTGGCGCAGGCTGCCGGCCGCCGAGTTGCGCGGATTGGCGAAGATCGGCTCCCCCGCCTCCGCCCTTCGGGCGTTCAGCGCGGCGAAGTCGCTGCGCTCCATATAGACCTCGCCGCGGATCTCCAGCACCTCCGGCGCGTCGCCGTTGAGGCGCTGCGGCACGTCCTTGATGGTCTTGACGTTGGCGGTGACGTCCTCGCCCTCGCTGCCGTCGCCGCGGGTCGCGGCCTGGACGAAGCGCCCCTTCTCGTAGCGCAGCGAGCAGGACAGGCCGTCGATCTTCGGCTCGGCCATGATCGCGACCGGCCGCTCCGGGTCGTCGCGCAGCTCCTTGATGAAGGAGCGGACCGAGCCCAGGAAATCGTGCACGTCCTCCGGCGTGAAGGCGTTGCCGAGCGACAGCATCGGGATGGCGTGGCGGATCTTCCTGAAGCCGCCCGCCGGGGCCGCGCCGACCTTGGCCGAGGGGCTGTCCGGCCGGATCAGCTCGGGATACAGCGTCTCCAGCTCGGCATTGCGCCGGCGAAGCGCGTCGTATTCCGCGTCCGAGATCGTCGGCGCGTCGTGCTGATGGTAGGCGACGTCATGTGCCGCGATTTCCGTCGCCAGGGCCGCCAGCTCCGCCGCCGCCGCCTCCGGCGTCAGCGCGTCCACCGGCCGGCCACGCAGATCCTGGTCGCTCATCCCCGCCTCCCCAGCAGGCTGTCCGCCGCCGCGCGAGCCTCTGCCGTGATCTTCGCCCCGGACAGCATCCGCGCGATCTCCTCACGCCGCTCCTCCGCCGTCAATCCCGCCACCTGGGTGACCACGGCGCCGCCGCGATCAGCCTTGCGCACCTGCCAGTGATGGTCGGCGCGGGCCGCCACCTGCGGGCTGTGGGTCACCACCAGAACCTGCACCTGCCGGCCCAGCCGCTTCAGCCGCTCGCCCACCGCATCGGCGACGGCACCGCCGATGCCGGCATCGACCTCGTCGAAGATCATCGACGGCAAGGTGCCGGGCGTGCCGCGCTGATGCACCAGCACCACCTTGATCGCCAGCATGAAGCGGGCGAGCTCGCCGCCCGAGGCGATCTTGCCGATCGGCCCGGGCGGGCTGCCGGGATTGGCCGCGACCAGGAAGGTGACGCGGTCGAGACCGGCCGGTCCCCAATCCGCCTCCGCCAACCGCTCGACCTCGGTGACGAAGCGGGCCCGCTCCATCTTCAAGGGCGGCAGCTCGGCCTTCACCCCGGCATCCAGCTTGGACGCCGCCTTGCGGCGGGCCTTGGACAGCGTCTCGCCGGCCTGGACATAGCCGGTGCGGGTCTCGGCGGCCGCCGCGGCCAGGCGCGCCAGCACCGCCGCCCGGTCCTCGACCAGGGTCAGCCGCTCCGCGAACTGCCGGCGCAGATCGGGCAGCGCCTCGGTCTCCACCCCGTGCTTGCGGGCCAGCGAACGCAAGGCGTAGAGCCGGTCCTCGAGGCGCTCCAGCTCGCCGGCATCGAGATCGATGTCGGCGGAGAAGCGCTCGATCGCGGTCGTGGCCTCGGCCGCCTCGTCCAGGGCGCGGCCCAGCTGCTCCAGGATCGGGTCGAGACGGCCGGCGGCGCGGTCGGCGATGCGCTGCAGCGCCCGCTGCGCCGCCACCAGCGCCCGCTCGGCGCCGCGGTCGCCGGACAGCTCGGAGAGCGCGGCGGTGACGCCCTCCATCACCTTCTCGCGATGCTGCAGCAGGGCGCGGCGTTCGGCCAGAAGCGCTTCCTCGCCCGGTTCCGGCGCCAGCGCCTCCAGCTCCTCGACCGAATGGCGCAGGAAGCCTTCCTCGGCCTGGGCGCGCTCGGCCTCGGCCAGTGCTTCTTCCTGGCGCCGCAGGGCCGCGCGCCAGGCCTCCCAGGCGGCGACGCAGGCGGCAGCGAGCGCTTCGGCACCGGCATAGGCGTCGAGCACGTCGCGATGGGTTCGAGGGTCGAGCAGCCCCTGGGTCTCGAACTGGCCGTGCACCTCGACCAGCCCGGCGCCGATCTGGCGCAACAGGCCGATCGACACCGGCTGGTCGTTGACGAAGGCGCGGCTGCGCCCGTCGGCGCCGACGCTGCGGCGCAGCACCAGCGTGTCGTCGACCGGCAGATCCTGCCCGGCCAGGAGATCCTTCACCGGATGGCCGTCGGGCAGCAGGAACTCTGCGCTGACGGTCGCGGCCTCGGCCCCGTGCCGCACCAGCCCGGAGTCGCTGCGGCCGCCGAGGGCGAGGCCGAGCGCGTCGAGCAGGATCGACTTGCCGGCCCCGGTCTCGCCGGTCAGCGCCGACAAGCCTTCGGCAAAGCCGAGCGCAAGCTGTTCGATCAGAACCACATTCCTGATCGAAAGTCCGGCCAGCATGGTCTATCGCCTGTCCGATAATGCTACTGGCGCGGCCGCCTGATGGCGGTTTCTGCGCTTCCGGTGCTCACGGACCAAACGTCCGCTGCGCGCCGGTTCTCGAAACCACCACCAGTCGACTCACGCCAGCGCATTCTCAGACGGTCTCTCAGAATATCGACCCGAGGGTACGGTCGAAGAAGTCCTTGTCGTCGGGCGGGCGGATGCCGGCCCCGGTCAGCAGCACATAGGCGTCCTGGTACCAGGGATCGCCCGGATAGTTGTGGCCGAGAACCGCCGCGACGTGGCGCGCCTCTTCCTTCAAGCCGAGCGCGACATAGGCTTCGACCAGCCGCTCCAGCGCCTCCGGCACCTGGCTGGTGGTCTGCCAGTTCTTGACCACGCTGCGGAACCGGTTGATCGCGGCGTTGTACTCGCCGCGCTTCAGATAGAAGCGGCCGATCGCCATGTCCTTGCCGGCGAGCTGGTCGTAGGTCAGGTCCAGCTTCAGCTTGGCGTCGCGGGCGTAGTCGCTGGTCGGGAAGCGGGTGATGACGTCGTTCAGCGCGTTCGTCGCCAGCTGGGTGATGCGCTGGTCGCGCTCCACATCCGAGATCCGGTCGTAGTAGCACAGCGCCTTCAGGTAATAGGCGTAGGCCAGCTCCTCGCTGCCCGGGTGCAGGCTGATGAAGCGGTCCAGCGCCACGATCGCGCCGTCGTAGTCGCCGCGCTGGTAGCTGGCATAGGCCGACATCAGCTGGGCCTTGGTCGCCCAGCTCGAATAGGGATGCTGCCGCTCGACCTCGTCGAACCGGGTCGATGCCGTCTTGAAGTCGCGTTCGTCGAAGGCCTGCTGCGCCTGGGAATAGAGCGCCTCCGGCGGCTGTTCCGCGGCCGGCTTCGCGTCTTCGGAGGAGGAACCGCCGCAGGCGGCGAGAAGAACGGCCGGCAGGACGAGCCCGACCCGCGCCAGGTGGCGAAACTGCAGACGCTTGTTCACTCGATCATCGCCTTCGGTTCTGTCCGGGCCCCTATATACCCACCCCGAACGCGAATGGCGAGACGCCTTCCCGCGGGCAGACACACGTCGTCCCTCCATGGAAACCCAGGAGGGACGACGGCGGCAAGCGAAACGGGATCAGGCGGCGTTGGCGGTGGGCAGCGCAGCGGCGGCCGGCGCGTGACGGGCCCAGGGCTCCGCCGCGGTCTCGGCGCCGAAGCTGGTGTCGTAGCACCAGGCGGTGTCGTCGGCGAACAGCGCCCGCAGCAGCTGGTTGTTCAGCGCGTGGCCGGCCTTGTAGCCGTGGAAATGGCCCAGGATCGGGGCGCCGGCGAGGTACAGGTCGCCGATCGAATCGAGGATCTTGTGGCGCACGAACTCGTCCTCGTAGCGCAGGCCCTCGGCGTTCATCACCCGGTCGCCATTGACCACGATCGCGTTCTCCAGCGACCCGCCGAGCGCGAGGCCGTGGCGGCGCAGCGCCTCGACCTCCTGGGCGAAGCCGAAGGTGCGGGCGCGGGCGATCTCGGTCTTGAAGTTGCCGTTCGCCAGCCGGATCAGGCCTTCCTGATGCGCGATCGCGCGGCTCTGGAAGTCGATCTCGAAGCTGAAGGTGGTGCTGGCCGACGGCGTCAGCCGGGCCCAGCGGTCCTCGGCCGTGACCTCGACCGGCCGCAGCACGCGGATGCTCCGCCGCAATGCCGGCTGGCTGACCAGCCCGGCGCATTCGATCAGGAACACGAAGGGGCCGGCGCTGCCGTCCATGATCGGCACTTCCGGGCCGTTCAGCTCGACCACCGCATTGTCGACGCCGCAGCCGCGCAGCGCCGCCATCAGATGCTCGATGGTGCCGACCGACACGCCCTGGGCATTGCTGACGACGGTGCACAGACGGGTGTCCGACACCTTGTCCCAGCGCGCGACGATGCTGCGCCGGCCCTGGGGGACGTCGGTGCGCACGAAGACGATGCCGGTGTTGATCTCACCGGGGCGCAGCACCATGGTGACGTCCTGGCCGCCATGCAGGCCGACGCCGGTGCACTTGATCGCGGTCTTCAGCGTCTTCTGCGTTGCCGCGCCCGATTCCGCCGAGATATGAGCCACGATGGAGATGTCCTTCGCTTACATGCACTTCGCAGCACAAAGTGCTGATGGAGCGCCCCTTTCGGGACGAAGGCACCCTAGACCCCTCGGCACGCCAGAAAAAATCACAGTTTGTTTCGGACTGTTACGCGTGGGCGTTCGGTTGCGACCGGAGGTGCAAGCACCTCCAGCCTCGCCCGCGGGGCAGGAGAGGCAAAACAATCCGGGTCTCGTAGGTTGGGTTCGCGGCCGCGAACCCAACAGGATCGAGGGCCGCGAGGGCGGCCGGGTGTTGGGTTCGCCAAAGCGAACCCAACCTACGCGGTCATCCCGTATCCGGCGGCTTCGGCTTGCGGCGGCCGGGAGCCGCGGAGCGGGGCTCGGGCGGATCCTCGTCGTCCTCGCCATCCTGCGGCGGCAGGAAGCCCAGCTCCTCCATGGCCTCGTCGGCCATCTCCAGCCACTGCTTCACCTGAACCGGATAGCCCCAGCGCCGGCACAGCGCCGCCACCGCGACCTCCACCCGGCTGGCTTCCACCAGCTCCGCCACCTCCGGCCGCTCCAGCCGCTCGCTCACCTCGGCGGCGCGGCGGTCGGCCTCCTCGCCGTCCTCGGACATCTCATAGGCGGCCGCCATCATCGCCAGCCTGACCCGCAGCGCGTGCCAGTCCTCCTGCGCCGCCTCCCGCTGCGCCGCGGCCTTGCGCCGCTCCTCGACCTGCCGGGACAGCTTGTCCTTGAGCAGCAGAGTCAGCCGCACGGCACGCGAGACGGTGGCGATCCGCTGGCAATAGTCGACGCCGGGCTGCGGCGCCTGCAGCGCCTCCTGCTGCGTCGCCCGGGCGATCGACATCTGGATCTCGACCAGCTCCGCCACCACGCACAGATCCGCCGCCCGCTCCTCCCGGGGAGCGGCCGAGGCCTCCGTGGCCGAATCGGTCTGCGCCTTGTTCATGGAACATATCATGAACGTGATCGCAGATTAATACAACTGAACAATGTGTTTACTGACTCCGACCGGATGCCCGCGGGCCGTGGCAGACGTGATCGCCCAAGTGAATGTTCTATCTTTGTTCTTGACGCGATGCTGCGCCGAAGCGCATGATTCAGGCAGAGTCGAAGAGTTGCGCCCGCCCGGCCCCGCCGCGGCGGGCTTTTTCATGCGAGGTCGACATGCGGAAGGTCACGCGCAAGCCGGGCTGGATCGGCTTCGCTGCGCGGCGGCGCGGCGACTTCGCCCGCTTCTTTCGCGGCACTGCCAGGCGGCGGGCCATGCCGAACAGGGTCCTGATCCAGTGCCTGGAGGCGGCGGCCGGGCGGCGATGCCGGGGAGAGCCCGGACCGAGGGCGGTGCGCCGGCTGACCCGCGCGGCCGAAGCCCGACTGCTTCCCGGCGCCAGCAAAGGCCGTGCCGATCGGTTGCGGCTGGACCAGGCGTATCGCGAGTTCCGCGGCGGCCAGGGGCTGGACGCGGAAGACGCGCCGGCCGCCCTGCCCCCGCCCGGCCTGCCCTCCGCCTTCGTGCCGCTCTTGGAGCCGTCGCGCTATAAGGGTGCCTATGGCGGCCGCGGCTCCGGCAAGTCGCATGTCTTCGCCGAGCTGCTGGTGCGGCGCTGCATCGAGGCGGCGCCGGTGCGGGCGGTGTGCATCCGCGAGGTGCAGCGCTCGCTCGACCAGTCGGTCAAGCGGCTGATCGAGGACAAGATCCAGGCGCTGGGCGTGGGGTCGGCCTTCACCGTCCAGGCCGACCGCATCCTGGCGCCCGGCGGCGGCCGCATCATCTTCCAGGGGATGCAGAACCACACGGCGGAGAGCATCAAATCGCTCGAAGGCTACGACATCGCCTGGGTCGAGGAAGCGCAGGCGCTGTCGATCCGCAGCCTGGATCTGCTGCGCCCGACCATCCGCAAACAGGGGTCGGAGCTGTGGTTCTCCTGGAATCCGACCCGGGCGGACGACCCGGTCGACGCGCTGTTCCGCGGCGGGACGCCGCCGCCGGGTTCGGTGCTGGTGGCGGTGAAGTATTCCGACAACCCGCATTTCCCGGAGGTGCTGCGGGTGGAGATGGAGTGGGACCGGGCGCGCGACCCGGACAAGCACCAGCATGTCTGGCTGGGCGGGTACCGCACCGTCAGCGAGGCCCGGGTGTTCGAGAACTGGAAGGTGGAGGCGTTCGAGGCCCCGAAGGACGCCCGCTTCCTGTTCGGCGCCGACTGGGGCTTCGCCCGCGACCCGACCGTGCTGGTGCGCTGCTTCGTCGTGGGCCGGACGCTGTTCGTCGACCACGAGGCCTATCAGGTGGGCTGCGAGATCGACCGCACGCCGGCCCTGTTCGACACCGTGCCGGGGTCGCGGCGCGGGCCGATCATCGCCGACAGCGCCCGGCCGGAGACGATCAGCTACATGCAGCGCAACGGCTTCGGCAGCATCACCGGGTCGACCAAGGGGGCGGGGTCGGTCAAGGACGGGGTCGAGTTCCTGAAGGCGCACGACATCGTGGTGCATCCGCGCTGCCGCCACCTGATCGACGAGCTGGCGCTGTACAGCTATCGCACCGACCCGAAGACCGGGGTGATCCTGTCCGAGCTGGAGGACCGCGAGAACCACGCCGTCGACGCCCTGCGCTACGCCGTCGAGGGGCTGCGGCGGAGCACCTACGACAGCTCGATGAAGTGGGTGTGATGAGGGGCATCGCCACCTGCTTCGGCGAGGGCAGCCCATGTCACCCTCATTCTTCTGTCTCACCAGCGGGGTCCACTCCAAAGCCTGGAGTGGAC